>JBAMMJ010000192.1:14181-21764 GCA_039793825.1 Verrucomicrobiota bacterium
GCAGGCGCTTCCATACAGAGGCAGGTTCAGATAATCAGGGACGAGGTTGTAAAGGCGGATAAAATAGTGACCGAACTATTGGGCTATGCAAGGCTTGCTGAGGGAAAGGTTGAGAAGCTCAATGTGCTTGAAGTGCTGGATTCGTCAATAGAGACTGTATTTCCGCCCGGTTCGGGATACGAGGTGCAGATTAACAAAACTTATATGATTGAAGAACCATTTGTAATGATGCAGGAGAATCATTTAAGGGCGATTTTTGTAAACATATTGCAAAACGCTCGCGAGGCGATGGAAGGCAGTGGGAAGGTTGACATTGTTGTTAGTAAGGACAGTGATGATAACGTGGAGGTATCAATAGCCGATAGTGGTCCGGGGATACCGTCGGATAAGATAAACAGGGTTTTTGAGCCGTTTTTTACCACGAAAGCGACCGGGACCGGGCTTGGGCTTGCAATTGTTAGGCAAAATCTTGATATTTATGGAGGCTCTGTGAGGGTTGAGTCTGAATCCGGGCGTGGAGCAAAATTTATTATAGTTTTACCGTCTGTAAAATATGAAGCTGGTGAATAAAAAAGAGTTGCCGCCGCTGCTTATAGTTGATGACGAGCGGAATATGCGGATTTCCCTTTCCGGCATTTTAGAAAACGAGGGCTACAATGTGGTAGCCGTTGAATCGGCTGAGGACGCGCTCAAGCAACTTGAGCGGAATGATTTTTTTATGATTTTGACCGATGTGCGGCTTGGTGGGATGACCGGGATTGAATTTCTCAAATATGTAAGGCAGCGCTGGCAGCATATTCCTGTGGTTGTGATTACGGCTTATGCCACGCCGCGTCAGGCTGTGGATGCGATTAAATTGGGCGCCTACGATTATCTTCCAAAGCCGTTTGAACCGGAGGAATTAATTCATTCTGTGTATAATTGCGCTGAGAGGTATGTTTTAATTAAACGGACAACGCCGCGGGAGATTATCACGCTTGAGCAAATTATCGGGGAGTGTCCGCAGATGAAGGAGCTGAAGCGGTTAATTGAAATGGTTGCGCCGACTGATACTACGGTGCTTATTCTTGGCGAGAGCGGCACCGGGAAAGAACTAATTGCAGGGGCGATCCACTACTTGAGTCAGCGCAGAAATAATAATTACGTGCGGATTAATTGTGCGGCAATCCCTGAAAATTTGCTTGAGAGCGAGTTGTTTGGTCATGAAAAAGGGGCGTTTACCGGGGCAGTGAAACAGAAACCCGGTCGGGTGGAAGAAGCCGATGGGGGGACAATTTTTCTTGATGAGATCGGCGATATGAGCCGCTCGTTGCAGGCGAAACTTTTGCGATTTTTAGAAAATGGGACATTTACCCGTGTTGGCGGCAACGAGGAATTAAAGGTGGATGTGCGTTTGATTGCTGCGACAAATAAGGACATCATTGAGGCGATACGGCAGGGTCAATTCAGAGAAGATTTATATCACCGACTTAATGTTATTCAGTTCAGACCGCCTCCTCTTCGGGAGCGCGGCACCGATGTTATTTTGCTGGCGGAATACTTTCTGGAGCATTTTGCAAAGATAATGAATAAAAACATAAAAGGATTTACAGAACAGGCAAAAGAAAAGCTTATGACCCATCATTGGCCTGGAAATGTGAGAGAGCTGCGTAATGTTATTGAACGGGCTGTTATACTTGAAGAGACCGATATGATTCAAAGGACAAGTCTGCCAAACTTCAATATTGAAGCCAGACTTAGAAAAAGGCCATATCCGATAATCTCGGATGAGAAATCTATTGATGATTTTGTGTCGGAGTTTGAGAAAGACCTGATTTTGACGGCGCTTGAACAAAATGATTACAATTACGCTCGCGCCGCCGAACAACTAAAGATATCAAGGCACGCTTTGCGCTACAGGCTTAATCGTCTTGGCATAAAAACCGAAGAGGAAGATGAGAAAGACGTTACGGATTCTGGAAATCGGAATGGTTGAGCGATATGAAAAGTATTCTATTTTTTTCGGCGCTTGGTTCGTCGGATTTGATGGCTCCGGACGCGCCGGTTCAGAACTGGAAGCCCTGGACTCAGGGGGCGCTGATGATAGTGGCGGCAGTATTGGTGTTATTCTGTCTGGCGCTTGCGGTTATCTGGGCGGTCAAAGGTAGGAAAAGTATTCAACAATTTTCCGTCACTGCCGAGGCAAAAAATGCGGCAGCGGATAATGGTTGGTTTGGTTTTAAGAAGCGGCGTCGGAAATATAAAAAGCGGTTTCCAACCCTTGCCGAGAATGGCGGTCTTCCCCCCAGACGAAAGAATCAAGATAATCAGGAACAGACTCAATCAAATTTTACACAGCAAGGTTAATCAATTAATTTGAATCCGCACTCCATTTGGTTTTATAATTGTCGGAGTTAATGAGCTATAGTCAGACGGTAACAAAGAAGAGCGCTTCAAATCTTGCGCTTGCCTTTTGCGCGTTGCCAAAAGAGAGGCGGCTTGATATGTGCGCGTTATATGCCTTTTGCCGCGTGGTGGATGATATAGCTGACGAAGAAAACACGTCGGTTGCCGAAAGGAGAGAGAGGCTTCGGCAGTGTCGGGAAGATTTACTCGCCGTATTCAAAGGAGAGGAGCCTGTTTTTGAGGTAAATAAAGAAATTAAACCTGTAATTCATAAATACGGTCTGGCATTTGAATTATTTGACGAGCTTCTGAAAGGTGTTGAGATGGACCTGGAAATAAGACGTTATAGCACCTTTAATGAACTTGATGTATATTGCTACAGAGTTGCTTCAGTGGTCGGTTTGTTGAGTATTGAGGTCTTCGGGTATAAAAATAAGTTGTGTCGGGATTTTGCGATTTATCTTGGCAAGGCGTTTCAGTATACCAATATACTGCGCGATGTAAAAAACGATGCGCAACGCGGCAGGATTTATATACCGGCGCAGTTGCTTGAACAATATGGAGTAAAAGAAGAAGAGATTTTAAACGGTTTTTATTCTGAACGCTATTTTAATGTTGCCAGCGCGCTTGCCGGGCGAGCGATTGAATATTACAAGAGGGCGAGCCAGTCGTTGCCTCCAGAAGACAAAAAATCAATGATAGCCGCAGAGCTGATGGGGGATGTTTATTTCAGGCTTTTAAAAAAGCTGCGTGAAAAAAAGTTTAACGTATTTGACGAACAGATCAAACTTTCAAAATTAGCAAAGACGTTGATCGCGGTCAGGGCGGTAATCTGTGCCGGGACGGGTTTGTCTTTCAAAGCCAGTTATGGCAGAAATGAGTGGGATTAAATGAGGCTGAAATTGTAGCGGATGTTAAATTTTTATTTTGACAGAAATGGATTTGTGAGTAATATGATTGTTAATGAATATGATTTCAAAGGCGCTGGTTGTCGTCGTCGTTGTTTGAACGACGCGGCACTGGTGCTTTTTGATTTGCCGGTGACCCGCGATTCTGAAAATGGAACGCGGGTTTTTGTTTTGATATAAAAACGCAAAATACTGGAAAAAATGAGACATACAATATCTGTGTTGGTGGAGAACAAGTTCGGCGTGTTAACGCGTGTGGCTGGCTTGTTCAGCGGGCGCGGCTACAATATTGATTCGCTCAACGTAGCGCCGACGCAAGACCCGAAGTTTTCGCGGATGACGATTGTGACCCGCGGCGATGACGCAACGCTTGAGCAAATTGTCAAACAACTCAACAAATTAATCAATGTTGTTGAAGTTAAAGACTTTCGCGACGGGGAATATGTAGACCGCGAGCTTGTGTTAATCAAGGTGAAAGTGGATTCAAAGACGCGCTCGGAGGTTATGCAAATAACCGATATTTTCAGGGCGAAGATAGTGGATGTGCAGCATAACAGTCTGACGATTGAAATAACGGGCGATGAAAATAAGGTTGAAAAATTTATTGAATTGATGAATGGATTCGGCATTCAAGAATTGACCCGCACTGGAAAAGTGGCGTTGCCAAGGCGATGAAATAAATAATATTAGTTGCATTTAAGATGAAATTTTTGTTTAAAATAAGTCAGTAAAAACTAAAAACAAGAAAGGAAAAGAGATTATGGCACAAATAAACTTTGGCGGAGTGGTGGAAGAAGTGGTGACTCGGAAGGAGTTTCCGCTTTCAAAGGCGCGCAAGGTTTTGAAGAATGAGGTTATAGCCGTTCTGGGTTATGGCGTTCAGGGACCGGCTCAATCATTAAATTTGAAAGACAATGGGTTTAACGTCATTATCGGGCAGGACAGTCGGTTTCAGAAAGACTGGGAACGGGCAAAAAAGGATGGCTGGGTGCCGGGTAAGACGTTGTTTGAGCTGGACGAGGCTGTGCGGCGAGGGACGATAATTATGATGCTTGTAAGCGATGCGGCGCAGCGGCAGATCTGGCCTATAGTGAAGGCGAATTTAAAAGAAGGCGATGCGTTGTATTTTTCGCACGGTTTCTCAATTGTATATAAGAAATTGACCGGGGTTATTCCGCCGGAGAATGTAGATGTGATAATGGTTGCCCCCAAAGGTTCTGGAACATCAGTTAGGCGGAATTTCTTGAGCGGCTCGGGAATTAATTCAAGCTACGCTGTGGCGCAGGATTATACGGGCAGGGCGCTTGAGAGGTGTCTTGCGATCGGGGTTGGCATCGGCTCAGGGTATCTGTTCCCGACCACGTTTGAGCATGAAGTTTATAGCGACCTAACAGGCGAACGCGGCGTGTTGATGGGGGCGCTTGCGGGCATTATGGAGGCGCAATATGAGATTTTGCGGAAAAATGGGCACACTCCGAGCGAGGCATTCAACGAAACCGTTGAGGAGTTGACGCAGAGTCTGATACGGCTTGTTGACGAAAACGGGATGGACTGGATGTACGCAAATTGTTCGGCGACCGCTCAACGTGGCGCGCTTGATTGGAAGCCAAAATTTAAGAAGGCGGTATTACCGGTTTTCAAAGAGTTGTATCAGCGCGTTAAATCCGGCAAGGAGGCTGAACGTGTTATCAAAGCTTGCGGAAAACCGAATTATCAACAGGAGTTGCAGAAAGAGCTTGATGAAATGGGTAATTCGGAGATGTGGCAGGCAGGTAAAGCGGTCAGGGCTCTGAGACCCAAAGAGCCTGAAAAGGCTATTGCAAAGGGGGCGAAAGGCGTCTCGGGCAGAGGCTCAAATTAGTCTGTAATTAAATTTAACAGATAACAATTAAGGGCGGCGATAAAGCCGCCCTTAATTTTGTTGATGCTATGGGTTTGGGAGTTTCGGGTTAAGCCTGCCCGGTTTGCCTCAGGATCAGAACTGAACCTTTGGTGGTTCTTTTTGTTCTTGAGGTATCTCAAAAAACGGTTCCTGATTAAATCCTAACATAGCCGCAAAAATCACGGCAGGGAAAGATTGCACAGCTGTGTTTAACTGGAGGACTGAATCGTTATAAGCCTGTCGCGCGAAGGCGACGCGGTTTTCTGTGCTTGTCAATTCTTCCTGTAACATTCTGAAGTTCTGGTCGGCTTTCAAGTTTGGGTAAGCCTCAACTACGGCAAGTAATCGGGCAAGGGCGCTGCTCAACTCGCCTTCTGCCTTTATTACATCGGCGGGAATTGTAGCGCGCGTAGCTTTTGAACGCGCTTCAATAACTGCTTCAAGTACTGTTCGTTCATGCGCGGCATAACCTTTTACTGTTTCAACAAGATTTGGGATCAAATCGTGTCTTCGTTTTAATTGAACATCAATTTGAGCCCAGGCGTTTCTGACTATCTGTCTCAACCTGAAGAGTCGGTTATATAAAGCGATCAAATATAAAATGAGAAACAGGATAGCCAGAAAGATTACAGTTAAAATGGTCTTCATATTTTTTGCAGATTATACTGAAATTGGGAATAAACGCAAATATTAATTAATAAAAATGGGGTGGCAAACGGGACTCGAACCCGCAACAACCAGAGCCACAGTCTGGGGCTCTACCAATTGAGCTATTGCCACCACTTTAGAAAAACAGTAATACTTTTTTAAAAATCGTCAAGCCTTGAAGCGAATCAAATTCAGCCGAAATAAGATTTGATTTATCAAATTATCGGAATTTAACCGATTCGGACTATCGGAGCACTTTTTTCCACTCAATCAATTTGCCGTCCGGGGAAAAGGTAAGCCGCAAAAATCTATCTGGCGAAGGTGGTTCGGTCCAGTAATAGGGGAGCGAGCCTGGAAAATAGACATAATGCCCGCGGGTATAGCCGCGAATTTGAAGCCACTCGCAAATCATTGTTCCGTCGGAGAGCCTGGCAGATTTGTCAGGCGGACCGAACTCCTTTACCGCGTCGTCAAAGGTGTAATTTCCCACGCGCGCGTTCCAGTCAATTTTTGGCTTTGTGGCGCATCCGAACTGAAATACCGACAAAAAGATAGGTATTATTAACAAAAATAAATTCAATGATTTTAACAAAGTTCTATTCATTTCTTTAATATAAATATTGGATATAAAACCCGGTGAATCAAATAATCTTTCAATCAGACTAATATATCCTATTTTTCACTGAACTTTGACATAAATCAAATCCTTATTTCTGGATTCGGATAATATTTGCGTCAACGAGATGATAATTAAAACAAAATTATACATTTGTTTAAAACTTCTGATTATATGCGCCGCTTTTGCGAGTGGTGTGGAGACGAATAGTGTTTCTGTGGCGAAGTCGGAAGGGCAGGAGGGTGATTTAGCTGCGCGGCGGTTTGTTTTAACCTGTTCTGGATGTCATAGTTTGAGCGGGGTTAAATTAACCGGTCCTGAACTCTCTCATACGGCGAGCTGGCCATCGGATCAATTAAAGCAGGCGATAACCCGGATGCAGGAGCGTGTGGGTCCGCTAAAAGAGGAGGAGATAAATGCGCTTGTGTCGCTTCTTCACGACCCGCAGGTTAGAGAAAGGCTAAAGAAGGAAGAGGGGAGGATTGCCGAGCAACTGATGGCAAAGCTTGAGCCACCTAACTATACGACCGGTAAAGAATTGTTTGAGGGGAAACGTGGATTAAGAAACGGTGGATTAGCCTGTATTGGGTGTCACGCGATTAATGGGGTAGGGGGGAAGGTGGGACCAGATCTGGGCGGTGTGACGAGCAAGATGGCAGAGCCTGCGCTTGCCTCTGCCATAGAGAAATCGGCATTTATGATAATGGGACCTCATTATAAGGCGCATCCGATTGAACTGCAGGAGGCGGTTCATATAGCAAGGTATCTTGCGGAGGAAGGCAAGCGGCAGAACAGGGGAAGTGTTGTCGGCGCGGGAACTTTTGTGAACGTCGGGGCGGCTCTGGCGGGGATTGTTTACGTGGCAGCGGTGGGATTATTGGTTCGGTCAAGAAGAAAAAATCGCAATAGAAAAATTGGAGAAAGATAAGAATGAGCTGGATAGAAGATATTTTTAAGCCTGAAGAGCGGATGTGGGAATCATTTTACCGGACGCGCTGGGCGTATGACAAGAAAGTCCGCAGCACACACGGGGTTAATTGCACAGGTTCTTGCAGCTGGGATGTGTATGTTAAGAATGGGAAAGTGGTATGGGAGTTGCAGGCTCTGGATTATCCGGTGATTGACAGGCATATTCCGCCTTATG
>JBAMMJ010000192.1:21774-23517 GCA_039793825.1 Verrucomicrobiota bacterium
ATTTCTTATTCGTGGTATCTATATAGTCCGATACGGATAAAGTATCCATATATTCGCGGGGCGCTTCTGGATTTGTGGCGTGCGGCAAAGAAACAGTATCCTGCTGACCCTGTAGCGGCGTGGGCTAGCATTGTAACCGACCCGCAAAAACGAAAAGAGTATCACAAGGCGCGGGGCAAAGGGGGATTCCGAAGGATAAGCTGGGATGAAGCGAGCGAATTGATTGCTGCGGCGAATATATACACGGTGAAACGGTATGGTCCTGATCGGATAATAGGTTTTTCGCCGATTCCTGCGATGTCGATGGTAAGTTACGCTGCCGGGGCGCGGTTCTGTCAATTAATGGGTGGGGTTTCGCTTTCGTTTTACGACTGGTATTGCGACCTGCCGCCGGCGTCGCCGGAGATTTGGGGAGAACAGACCGATGTTGCTGAGAGCGCCGATTGGTTTCATTCAAAATTTATTGCCTGTGTTGGATCAAATGTATTGATGACGCGCACACCGGACGCGCATTTTCTTGTGGAGGCGCGTCATAGCGGGGCTAAGGTTGTTGTTTTTTCTCCGGACTTCAGTCAGACGTCAAAAGTTGCCGATGAATGGATTCCGTTGCATCAGGGAAGCGATGGGGCGTTCTGGATGGCTGTAGGTCATATTATTTTAAAAGAATATTATGCTGAGCGGAAAGTTGATTCTTTTATTCAATACTTGCGTCAATATTCGGATGCCCCGTTTTTGGTGGTTGTGGAAAAGCAGGGGAATGGGAAATATTATCCGGGGAAACTTTTGCGGGCAAGCCAGATTGAGTCAACCAGGAATATTGAGAACGCGGAATGGAAATTTTTTGTAATAGATGAAACAAGCGGCGAATTTAAGATTTTAAAAGGCAATGTCGGGCATAGATGGCAGAAAAGAACGGGTGAATGGAATTTAAAACTTGAAGACTCTCTGACTGGGGCGCCGGTTGTTCCGCTACTGGAAATTAAAGGGAGAGAAGATACGACGGTTCCTGTTGAAATACCGGATTTTTCAGATGGGGGGAACAGGAGGACATTTTCAAGGCATATACCTGTCAAACGGGTTAGAACTGTGGATGGCGAGGTATATGTTACGACTGTGATGGAGCTTTATTATGCGCAATATGGTGTTAATCGGGGGTTTGAAGGGGATTATCCGAGGAGTTATGATGATAGCGAGCAACCTTTCACGCCGGGGTGGCAGGAGAAGTTCACTGGAGTTTCTGCAAAGACAGTGATTAACTTTGCGCGGGAATGGGCGCGGACGGCTGAACAGACCGGGGGAAAGTGTAGTGTTATTATTGGGGCTGGTGTTAATCACTGGTATCATAACAATCTAATTTATCGGGCGGTTATTAACGCGCTTATATTTTGCGGGTGTGTTGGGAAAAATGGAGGGGGTTGGAATCATTATGTTGGTCAGGAGAAGCTTGCGCCGCAGGCGTCCTGGGCGCCGATTGCGTTTGGCGCCGATTGGGCTGGACCGCCGCGACAACAAAACACGCCTTCGTTTCATTACATCCATTCTGACCAGTGGCGCTACGATAGAAGTTTCAACGAGATGTGCCCGATTCGGGATGCCGGTTTGCCAATGGCATCCGGGCATACGGCAGACAAGCAGGCGCTGGCGGTAAGACTTGGCTGGCTTCCGTGTTATCCACAGTTTAACAGAAGCAATTTTGAGATAATCAAAGAAGCGCAGGCGGCAGGGGCAAGGAGCGACGAGGAG
>JBAMMJ010000193.1:0-3173 GCA_039793825.1 Verrucomicrobiota bacterium
TTTTCTCTGTGTTTCTCTGTGTTCTCTGTGGTTTATTTATTTTTCACCACAGAGGACGCAAAGGAACGGAGAGGAATCATATTCACTCAACCAGTCCACAGTATCGTAACTCTTTCAAAAATGAGGTTGTATTTTGACCGATTATGGAGTCAAAATTTGAGTTCAATGTTAATGATTCAGGAGGGAGATAAAACCGTCTTGAATTCATTGTGCCGCATTGCCCGAAAAAGACAGCGCTATTTTGTTTATTAGATTGATACCGAGTCGTGGATGACTGAGGGGTTCGTATTATTGTTGTTATTATAAAGGCTTCCTCAATTTTCTGTAATTTTTTTAACTCTAAAAAATCCATTCTGCGGAGTTGCTGATGGGATAAAAAATAGAGTTTCGGGAAAATTTCCAATCAGGTTTGTGAGCGCAATCCATTCGGTAAGATTTGTTGTGAAAAGAATTTGATATCTATTGGAAGAGGAACCCTGCCAGCTGAGTCGGGCATAGGTATGATTAAATTGTGAGATATCAAGAAAGATCGGGTCTGCCGTTAACGGGTCTGTTCCGAAGATTTGTTCAATTGCGTTTTGCCATCCATCCGAATCGGGGTCATCTTTCGGATTGGCATTAACAATGTTGAATCGTTGCTCGTAATTGTCGTCAATGCCGTTTTTATTAAGGTCTGCGATCTGAACACCGGAGAGGATCAATGTTGCCGAAAGGATATTTCCTGCGGAATTTGTGACTTCGTCGGAGACCTGAAGTTTCCAGATGCCGGAGCTTTGTTCAAAAAAGTGGTGAGTAGAGTAATAAACCCAGCCGGAAGGGATAGGGGAATAATCGTAATTTGTGCGCTGCAAAATGCTAACCGTTCCTGAAGGGGATTGCAGGGTGATGCGCAATTCTCCGCGTCGGGCGTGGTCTGTTCTTAACATCACTCCGATGTGCTCGCACAGCATAGAGTTGGTTACATTAAACAGGACTGTTGCCGCGTTAAGCCGCAGTTGTCCGTAGTAGGTTTCGGCGGCGTTATCAATCAACGCGCGCAGGGCTACGCCATCGCGATAGGAAATAAAAGCCGCGGGTATCGGAACAAAATCCGATACATTCATCACAACGCGTTCATCGGGTCTATTTGAATTGCTATTATAAATGACAACAAAACCGGCGCCTGCGTTTGCGGCGTTGTTGATTATCTCCTCGTAAAACGATCCGACCGCCGGCGCTAAAACGGCTTTGCCCGATAGATTGTTTGTTATAGGTTGAAGTGGTTGCGCGATATGAATAAGCCCAAGCGACGCTGTCGGTTTATCCACGCGAATGCCCAAACCGCCGCTGAGCGCTTGAATACTCGCCAGCTCCGGCGGAACATTATAGCCGTTTACGAGCAATCTTAAGCCGTTTTCCGGAATCGGGATTGTGTTGGTAATGCTTAAAAAAACTGTCTTTGACGGAGGACGGTTTGACCAATTGGCGGCAATCCGCGCGGCAAGTCCGGCGTCGGGCACACCGAACCCTGTATTAAAACTTACCTTTAGCCCCGCACCGTTGGTTTGCAGGAACGGGTCTTTTAAATCGTAATGTCTGGAGGAAAGAATCAGGATTTGCTGAACGTCGCGGTAAGTTAGATTAGAGTTAACTGAAAGAATAAGTCCAACAATGCCGGCAATCTGCGGCGCCGCTGCCGACGTGCCTGAAAACGCTGTTTGGGCATACACATAATCGGCAAGCTCATTGGTGCCACCGCTTATACCGGCGTCGCCGTGAATATCGGTTGTAAAGATTCCGGGAAATCCTAACGACTGGTCGCCGCTCGGCGCGCAGACGAGTATTGACGAGCCCGGGTTGCTATAACTTGCTACCCTGCCATCGGAACGAATAGCGCCGACCGCAATTACGAGCGGGTTATTTGCATAACCGTTGTAATTTGCATTGCCGCCCTGTTCCCGCGCGTTGCCGACGGAACGAATCATAACCACGCCCCTTCCCGCCCTGCCATATTTTAACGCGTTTGAAATTGCTGCCTGCTCAATCGCCGACGGAGATTCAAGATAAATTCCGTCGTATCCCCAACAATGAATCTGAACCGCGATTGAATTTGACGAATACTGAAACATATCGGCAAGCCGCTGGCTGCTTACGGCGTAGCCGCCGCTGTCAAAAATGACCAGGCTTGCAAACTTTGCCTCTGGAGCGACCCCAACCATACCGCGACGATTATTTTTTTCTGCAACAACAATCCCTGCAACGTGCGTGCCGTGAGTTTCATAAACGCTTGATGGCATACCCTCCTGACGCAATGTTACAAAATTAAAATGCGGCATATTCTGGGCGCGCCCGTAAAGTTCAGGATGTTCAAGGTCAATACCACCGTCTGCGATTGCAAAATCCACACCGACCCCCGAGCTTACCGAATGCGCCGAACGGATATTTATCTCTGCGCCGAGCAACAGGCCATTTGATGAGCGATTTTCTAAATTCCACTGTAATTGATAAAAACTATCATTTGGCATCGGCGAGTAAGACCAATGACGCGACAGCCGTTGCTTGATAATAGGATGAGAAACGACCACTCCGTCCACTGAAGAAATCCGCCAGGCAGTCTCAACCGCAACCATTGCATTTGAAGCCTCAAAAATAAAGCTATTATTCCCCAAATCCTGAAGTTTCTTAATCTGAAAATCGTCCGCAAGCGCTTTTAACACCGACGGGTCAGAAAGCTGCACAATAATCCGCTTGCCCAGATAAACAGATTTTTCAGGGCGCAATAAAGGCGCTGCTTCCACCCAATCGCTCTGCTCACTTTCGGCTAACAAACTTGCCTGACCCTTGATTATATACCCGACAACGCCGTTATCTTTGAAATAAACTACTTCATTTTGAACTATGCAAAAACCCGAGCCAACCAGAAACAGCTGAACAAGAAATAGGACAAAAACTTTTTCCCAATAAATCATTACAACATTATATCAAAATTACGGCGATTTTTGGAGAAAAAAATAGACAGAAAAACAAAACCTGAATCATTAGCATTCCAGGAAAAAAGGCACTTAAGATTTGCCAGAATTATTTAGTAATTGGCTGAACCGACCACGAAGGCGTCATATACTGGCAACCACTCGCAAATAGGTGGGTAGAAAAATTGAAAAAATCAATATAACTCTGATGGGGATAAACAAAAT
>JBAMMJ010000194.1:0-1531 GCA_039793825.1 Verrucomicrobiota bacterium
GGTTTGAATAGGCTGCAGTAGGAGCGGGTTGATTTGGCGCGCCCGGGGTCGGATAACATAGCGCCCAATTACCATTTGTATCCAGTCCGCAGGAATAATCAGTGATTTGATAGCCATAGGTCAAGGAATCAACACAGTTTGTTTTATCATCAAATAGTCTTATAGTTTGGCTCTCCTGCTTTAAGCCAAAGCCGGTGTGTAAACCCGGTAGAGAAAAATAATTATCGCACCATAAAACGATAAATTCACCGGGATTTATTACGACTGAGTTTGTAAAAACAAATCTCCTCGGATTGGAACCATCCGTAAGGCTCCAATTGTTTAAATTCACCGGAGTATTGCCATAGTTGCATAATTCTATCCAATCTGAGAATGTTCCATTGTTTGAGACAGCTGTTAAATTGCTTGCCATAAACTCATTTATCCGAATTGCCGCAGACTGGGGTTGTGGATTGATACTCCCCGGCGAGCCTCCAACAAAAGCGCTCGCCCTCCAGTTAGCAGGGTCACGCGTGTCAGCTGCTGGATCGGTAAGCTCAAGCGAATATCCACCGCCGTTTGCCCTACTATCCCATAGACCTGACGGCTGGTAATTCACGGAACAGACAATGTTTCCTGCAGCATCTTTGAGGTCAATTTGTTCGCCTGAATTAGAAAGTCTTTTCCCAAAATATCCCACCGGCGCAACCCCCGGATATAACGATGAGAAGGCTGACGGACTGATATCCGAAACAATTACTATTGTTTGTCCTGGCTCAATTTTGACTCCATTAGGGAACATATAGTCTATTCCAGTAAAACTGAAGCCTGAGAGGTCAACTACTGAACCGCCGCTATTCATTATTTCAATATATTCATATTGCTCGCCCCAGGGCGGGTTATACATAATCTCCGTGATTTTTATCGGGATTCCCATCTCAGCAACCTGAAAAACCGCTTCAGATAATGCGCTCCAGTTTGTGCCATTATATAGTGTTCGCGCGCGAATCGTCATACTCTTTGACACTCGGATTGGATTTTCATTTGTGTATGGGTAAGCCGATTGTGAGACCTCGCCAGTAAACATTACGCGCGGGTCAGCGCCGTCCGTCGTAAAATAGATTTGACCAAATAGTGATGATAAACCGATCTGAAAGTTCTTCTTTACAACTCCGCCGAATTTGCTGAAAACAGGCGCGTTGCTTGAGGCTATCAAACCCCGTTCTTCAAACTGACGGATTATGTTTGTGCGGCGGTTTGGTATCCAGTTGGTTACAATGGTTAAATTGAAGTTGGAGATTACCCCAGAAACAATTGCCTTCAGTTCATCGTGTCTGCGAATTGCGTTTTCATCGGTTAAAGCGCCGCCATTGAAAAAGTGTTTGTGAACCCTATCAATCCAGAGTTGTCTAAACTCAGAATTCAGGACGAGCCGTTTATAAAATTGCGCCACTTCTGTGTTTCCTGCCAGTTCATTTGTAAAAAGGTTTAACGACGGCGAGCGATTATTACCTCCAAAATCCCATTCATCGTCCCAAAGATAATACCTGAA
>JBAMMJ010000194.1:1541-11508 GCA_039793825.1 Verrucomicrobiota bacterium
ATTCCATTTGTTGAACGTTCGCGCGCGGCGCGCCAATTGTTATGCGGCCAGTCTCCGCCACCTGTAAAATGTTTTAACAACAGATAATCAACAAAATTAGTCACATCAAACCTACGCATTATATTTTTATATACATCAGTTCTTGTGACGTCTGCCGTGTTAACGTAGTTTCTCAAACTATTCCATTCAATCGTATCGCCCTCTTGCGCAACGCTGCCGACGGTGATCAAGTCCCAGTCCTCGCCTCCTCCGTGATGAGCTTGAAGGGTGCCGCTTATGACACGCTCGGTCGGGTTGTAATAACCTTTGTATTCGCCATTTATGAAAAGGTTCACGAATGTGCCGCTAACCTCAACCTGCCCCTGATCAAGTCCGAGCCTGCGGGCAAGTTCATCGCGAATAAATGGATTAACAGGGTCATTCATACCAGCGCGCAAAACGATCTGATCAAACGTAGTAATTGGTATGTTTGGAAATAAGGGATAATTTAATCGGGTCGCTCCGTAGTCCCCGCGAAAATAAAGACGAAAAGAAAATTTGCTATCAGGTTTATATCTTGGACGGATGTAATTTGCGCCGTGAACGCGAATTCCGGCGTCTACCTGAAACCCGGAATTTCCATCAGTTTTTATAAACTCTACCGATACCGGTCGCTCCCATTCTCTGCCGTGTTTGCTCGGATTGTGATAATCATTTGGACCAGATGGATACCAGACACCGTTTGAATAATATCCGCCCCCGATACCTATTATGCCAGTAGGTCCGATCAGATTATTCGTCGCTGTTACCAGGGACATAATTGGAAGCGACACAAGCGCCGGACTCAAATTGAAGAAATAACTGCGGGTAACAGTCTTTGATGGCAGATAGTTTGTTTTGAAAGCGGCGGCGCGAAACACAGTAGTTGAACTGATCTGCACCGCGCCGGTGTAGATATTCCCATTCGTCAAAGAGGGTTCGCTCCCGTCCAATGTGTATCTAATCGTGGCTCCGGGGGTTCGCGTGCTTAACGTCAGTTTAAATGGCGCGTCAAATATGCCGTGCTCAACGCTGCAATAAACAGGCTCAACTACACCAATTATTGTGCTTTGACCATTGCTTGAACCGGGCGTTGGGATTTCAAAATAAACCCATCTGTTGCTTTCATCAAGACCATAAGAGTAATCATTTCGTTGTTCAGGGTATTTTACAGGTCCGCTCGCCAGCGCGCGCGGTTGTTCCGGGGTAAATAAACCGAGAAATTCGCCATCTCGGGAAAGCTTAAAATTGGTATGAAGATTCCCGTTCGTTGATATCGTTTTAATATCTTTCCCCGAAGCAAATACAATAATAAATTGATACGGCTCTAAAACAATACTCGGGAATACCCATTTACCTGGAACCTTTTCATCGTCGCTTAAAGACCACCCTTCTAAATTTACCGGATATGGGCTGCGGTTCTGGATTTCTATCCAATCTTCAGCTGAACCGCTCTGGTCTCGCAATCCGTTTTCATTGCCAGCCATAAACTCGGTAATTACCAGATGTGGAAACTGATAATTGGGGTTTATTGTATAACTCCATTGTCCGCCCTGGAATCTGTTTGAATTCAAGGAATCGTCATAAATCTGTTGTTCACCTGACCATTGCACAATTGCTGTCCCTGCCGGTTGGACAGTAAACTTAAACAGATAAGGTCCGGCAGAAAATCCACTTACATTTGTAGCTGGAGCGCCGTTTATTAAAAGATCGGTCGGCTTAACATTCTGAACTGGCTCGTTGAACCAGATTTCAATCTGCGATAATTCTTTTACGGTTGAGCCGGGCGGCGGATTTATAACTATTGCAACAGGCGGATTTGTTTCGGCATAAACATTTAATAGGGCAACTTTAGATGTAATTGACCCTAAACTATTTGAAATAACACAGTAAAACCCGCTGCCATTATCAAGGACAGAGACCGTATCAAGAAAGAGTGTCGGGTAAACCTCTCTTTCAAGGATTACGCCGTTTTTGAACCACTGATAAAATAACGGTTCGGCGCCGAAAGCCTCAACGTGAAAAGTTGCTGGCTCTTCGTCACTGACAGTCAAGTCCTGTGGTTCCGAAATAATTATCGGCGGGTTTGTATAAATTATCCACGGCTGGAGGCGATTGCCGGGTATCGGCCTTTCCAATGTGCCATCAGGCAGTTGCCATCCGACGGCAAGGTTGTCTCCACCTGTTCCCTCCTTGTGCAATGCTTCAATATAATATCTGCGTCCGGTTTCAAGATAGATAGCGGCAGATTGCTGGTTTGTTTCTTTTGTCCATTGCCGTGATGAGGTGTAACTATTAACGCTGGCGATGAGTCTTGTTTTATATGGCGAATCATCCGCGCTTAAATATAGTTGAGAATTGTCATCGCTTGCGATCCAGAAGATATAGTAGCCCGTTATAGGCGGCATTATATAGCCGCGCATCCGCGTGCCGTAATTGTCACCAAACGAAGTCGGCGCTTCAAAATTCGTCTCGTAGGTTCGTATATCAGGAAAATAAGGGAATTTGGAACTCCCGGTAAGATTCGCTATGGTTGTGCCTGTTATATCTGTAAAAACCTCCCGAAGTATCGTCTGCCCCCACACATCAAAAGAAAATGCAACTACAAAAATTAAATATAGCACAAATTTGAGGTTCATCGTTTTTAAAATTATTTATCAAAATTCTTATAAATATCAATTTTAAAAACAACGAAAATGAGATTGATTAATCCTTGAGGTATAAATGCTCTGGGACCAAATTAGTAATAGACTGTGTAGTAATAGACTGCGGAATCTAACAAAACTTTAGACTGCAACGAATTTTCAAACCGCTATAACCAGAATTTAGATTTTAAAATACCTGATCTTATTTGCTGCCCGGCTTTTCTGGTGGAATTGCCGCAAGGTCTGGGGGGAGATTGTCTGGTTTAAAAGTTTCAATATTTATTCGGATGATATGAAATGTTGGCACGCCAAAATCAATCGTTCCATCAGAACGGTCAACAATCATTGCAACGCCTACAACCGAGCCGCCATTGCTTTTAACAATTTTCATTGTCTCCATTACCCTGCCACCGCGCGTGACAACATCTTCAACAACGAGAAATCTTTCGTCAGGATAAATTTTAAACCCGCGTCTTAAAACAAGTTTCCCTTCTTCCTTCTCGGCAAATATGAAACGGGAACGCAATTGTCTTGCAACCTCCTGACCAATAACAAGCCCGCCCATCGCGGGGGCAATAACAGACTGAATGTTCAAATCTTTAACTTTCTCGGCTATCGCCGCCCCGAATTTTTCCACAGTCGGCATATCTTGCAGCGCGAGCGCGCATTGAAAATATTGTCTGCTATGCAGCCCGCTGCGCAAAATAAAATGCCCTTCAAGCAGTGCGCCGGTCTTTTTAAAAATTTCTAATGCTTCTTCCTGAGTCATAAAAACTGAAAGTATTGTAGATAAGTTAACGAGAGTAAAAAGAAAATTTTATCAGGATTTTGTTAAAAATGGAGGCGGGGGTCGGAATCGAACCGACGCATAGGGCTTTTGCAGAGCCCTGCCTTACCACTTGGCTACCCCGCCATATCAACGAATTATTATTGTGCAAATTCTCTCCTAACGCAAGCGTGAAATTCAAAATCCTGCTCAATTACTGCTCTCTCTTTATTTCCGATGTATTGTTTGATATATCCGGCTGGTCGGCTATTTTAGCAAGTTCTCTTTCTGCGGATTCAAGCTTTTTCAGCAAGACCTCTTTTGTGGTTCTGTATTCCTCAATGTCTATCGGTTCAAGGGTTTTTCGGGCATCGGCTAATCGCATCGCCGTTATTTGCCACCTTCCTATATGGAGCAGGCATCCCTGTTTTTGCATATCGTCTTTGGCAAGTTTTTCCGCAGCCCTCCACGCCTCAATAGCTTCGCTGGCGATCTGTTGTACCAACTTATTTGTTCTGATTTCTGAAGCTGACAGTGAAGGCAGTTTAAACCCATAATATGTTTGTGCAAGGTCGCTTGCGATTAAGAAGTTTTCAGGGTCAAGTTCAATTGCTTTTTTATAAAGCCCCATCGCCTTTCTAATTACCTGTTCTTCGCTCAATTTAAAGAATTCCATCGCCTCGTCTCTGTAGATATAGACTGTCGTAGCATAGTTTCGGTAATACACCGATTCATTGGGATTAAGTTCTATCGCCTTTTGATAATGGATAAACGCATTGGTCGCAGGTCCATTATGCCCGTAATAATTTGCAAGATTATTCCAGATGGCAGGATTTTTCGGGTCTTTTTGTTTGGCAATCTCAAGCTGGTCGCGAGACTCCTCTTCTTTGCCGATATCACTTAAAAAACTCGCATACGCAATTCTTCCTTTAATGTGGTCGGGATATTTTTTTAAAAAAATCTCATATTCTTTTTTAAGCGCATCAAGCCGCTGCTGGATTTTGAGTTTCAACGTTACCTGATTTAAAGAAATAGAGTTTGTAGAATCTTGTTTTGATAAATCTTGCTGCAGGTAAGTCTGTTTTATCCAATCGTCAATCTCCGCCTGCGCCTCGTCATCGGCGTCTATGAGTTTTTGATATTCAATTTCAGCCGTGTCAGTCTGAGATTGCCCAGACTTAAATACCTTATTGGTAGCAGATTTCTCCTCGCTCTGGCAGTAAAGTGGCGGGCTGCTACAAACCGACATCATAAAAATAAATAACAAAACCAGATAATTCATATCTGGACTAATTTAGACTACATTGGCAAAAGTTCAAAGTATAATGCACAGGATGTAATTGATAATAAAAAAATGGTGCGCGCTGCAGGATTTGAACCTGCGACCCCCAGTGTGTGATACTGATGCTCTACCGCTGAGCTAAGCGCGCAGCCTTTAGTTTATTAAACTTAACAACCAGTTTCTCAAATTGCAAGCAAATTACTCCTTTTGCCCTCTAAAAATTCAAATCCCATCAATCTATTGTGATAAATTTATTTGTGATTTAGTTTGAAAGTTTTTTTAATTTCTTGAAAATAATGTCTGGATTACGTCATAATAAATTTTTGATTTATGGAACTTGCGGATTTAATAAATCCGGACTTGATTTTGACCGACTTGCGCTCAACGAATCGTTGGGAAGTGATTGAAGAGATGGTAGACCATCTTATCAAGGTAGGCAAAATCAAGCCTGAAGATCGCCAGGGCGTCGTTGAAGTTGTTAAAAAACGCGAACAGGCGATGAGCACCGGCATAGGATTCGGCGTCGGTCTTCCCCATGCCTCTACAAATCTAATTGCAGAAGCGGTCGGCGTGCTGGGACGTTCAAAGAACGGAATCTCCTTTGATGCCCTTGATAACCAACCGGTCTATCTTGTTCTATTGTTTTTAGTGCCAATTGGACAATTTCAAAAACACCTTCACACACTTTCAAATATCGCGAAACTGCTTCATCACCAGGAACTATTACAGGAGATTTTACAAGCTCCAGATGCAGCATCCATTTACACTATTATTAAAAAATACAAAAAAGGAGTGATTTAAAATGCCACCCGAATCCAACACACAACAGATAATCGCCAATTGCAATAATGATCAGCAGCCTAAGGATAAACTGGATGAATTATTTCGGTTGCAGAAACTACTGAACCAAAGAATCGGCGTTCAAACCGATACTATGACCGATGAAGAGCGAATAAAATGGGTGCTAAACTACTGCCGGGCTATGTCTCAAGAAGTGGCTGAATTGACAGATAGCGTCCCGTGGAAATGGTGGGCTAAATATCAAAAGTTTGATAAACAAAATGCAAGGGTAGAAGTGATTGATATGCTTCATTTTTTAATTAGCCTCGCACAGGTTTTAGGTATGACAGCAGACGACCTCTATCAAGGCTATGTTAAGAAAAACCAGATCAATTTTATCCGTCAGGAAACCGGTTATACATCAAAAGACGAAGACGATTGCAAAACGATTTAATTATCATCCTGCCAATCTAATTGCCAGCTGCTTCTTGCATTCAGGAATTATCATTTTATCGGTAACTTTCGCGTAATTTTTGCCGTCTAATCTTATGTAAAGAAAATATTTGAATTTTTGTAGTTTAAAATCGTCTAAATAAGTTAGAAGGGTTGCAAAAATTAGGGCGTAAATTTAGGCAGCTAATTAAAAATGACAAAAGGTTCTATGAAAATCACAAAAAAACAGAACGCCTTTACCTTGATTGAATTGCTCGTTGTAATCGCGATCATCGCAATTCTCGCCAGTATGTTGTTGCCAGCGCTGGCAAGGGCAAAGGAAGCCGGGAAAAAAATCTCCTGTCTGAACAATATGCGCCAGTTAGGGCTTGCCGCGCGATTGTATGTTGATGACAATGAGGGCAGATTCCCGCTTCGCATAATCGGCAGGGCTCCGGGAGCCTGGCCTGCAACATTGAGGGAAGGCTATAAAGACCTCCGTATTCTGGTTTGTCCAAGCGATGGATTAAATCCAAACTCTAATACAGGCAGCCCGATTGAAGAAGAGCGAGCAAAACGTAGTTACATAATCAACGGTTGGAACGATTATTATCAGGTTGTATTAGGCGCAGCTAATTTCAATGCAATCTCAAGTATGGCTCAAACAAACGCAATGCCAGAATCAGCCATTAAAGCCCCAACCGATACCATCCTCTTCGGAGAAAAAGAGACCTCTTCAATGCACTTCTTTATGGATTTTCTTGAAACCGCACAAGGAAACGATTTTACCGAAGTTGAAGAAAGTCGCCATATGGGACAGCCCGGCAGAAGCGGTGGTGGCGGTTCTAACTTTGCCTTTGTTGATGGCAGCGCCCGTTATTTAAAAGCCGGAAAAATGCTTTATCCGCAAAATCTTTGGGCTGTTACTGATACCTGGAGATTGAACCAAAGCCTCATCCAACCCTGATCTGGTATCGGAAATATAATCAAACCAATTTTAAACCTGCCATATTCTTTCCTGTCGGTTTTAATTTTCTATTATCTAAAGGCGCATTAATTGTTTTAATATTCTGAAATAAAACGTCGGCAAATCAGCCCATTTCAGGCACAGAATTATTGTCAGTTGTAATTAAACCGATAATTATAACTTAAATAATTATAATAAATGAATTAATTTCGGTTTGCCGATGATTGAGAACCAGTTAATTTATCAATATTTTACAATATTGTTTTATTTGTGATAAATTTTATTTTGTTTTTCCTGAATTTTTAAGATGGTAGAAAAAACCAAAGAAGCAAAAATTCTTCCAGCCTTTACTGAGGAAGAAATTGAAAAAGCGGTTAATGAAGCGGTTGCCCTACTAAAAAACGGCGATGTGGTCGCACTCCCAACCGAGACGGTTTACGGGTTGGCTGCAAACGCGTTGAATTGTGATGCTGTTGAAAAGATATTTAAGATAAAGGGCAGACCGTCAACCAATCCGATAATTGTGCATATATCAAATATTGAGATGGCAAAACACTGCGTCAAAGAGTGGAATGAGGCTGCGCAACGGCTTGCAAATAATTTCTGGCCTGGACCGCTTACGATCGTTTTGTTTAAATCCGAAATTATACCGCCAATTGTCACAGCCGGCGGCGATACTGTTGGCATTCGTTTTCCGTCGCATCCTGTAATTCAACGCGTTATTGAACATTGCGGATTTCCGCTTGCGGCGCCAAGCGCTAATATTTCAAACCGTGTATCTCCCACCACTGCGCGCCATGTCTTTAAACAACTCGGCAATAAAATAAAACTGATTGTGGATGGAGGACCCTGCAGTGTGGGAATTGAATCTACGGTTTTTGACCTGACCTCAAAGCCGCCGCGAGTTCTAAGACCGGGCATCATTCACGAAGATTCAATCCGTGCGGTATTGTCCGGGCTAAAACTCCACCAAACCATTCATCTTAAGAAAGATTCCAGAATATTAATGAGTCCGGGACTTTTGAAAAAGCATTATTCACCTGTCGCAAAATTGATTTGCCTCAGCTGGCAAAGCGAAGAAGAACTAAAGCAAAGATTATTATCGCTTGGATGCAAACCTGAAACAACCTGGATTCTGGCATATTCAAATCCGCCGTCAAAATTGGGCAATGTGACTCTGATGCCGAAACAGGCGCAATCCTACGCAAAGGCGTTATATTGTGAACTTCATCGCTGCGATGAAGCAGGGGCAAAATGGATAATTGTTCAGACCCCGCCTCAGACGCTTGAATGGCGCGCTATTCACGATAGACTCGCCCGCGCCTCGGCTGAATGATTAGAACGCCGGTTCCGCCAGCTATCCAACATTTTTTCTCTTTTTTTGCTTCTTCTTTGCTGGCTTGACCTGCTTTTCAAATGCGATCGCAATTGCGTCGTCCACGGTTTCAACAGGAATGAGTTTAATTTTTTCTTTGACCTCTTCGGGAATGTCCGGTAGGTCTTTTTCGTTTAATTTTGGGTAAATCACAGTTTTAATTCCTGCCCGCAGAGCCGCCAGGGTTTTTTCTTTTAATCCCCCGATTGGCAAAATAAGCCCTCTGAGGGTAATTTCACCGGTCATTGCAACATCTGGCTTTATTGTTCTGCCGCTGAAAAGCGAGGCAAGCGCAATAAACATTGCGATTCCAGCCGACGGACCATCCTTTGGCACAGCGCCTGCCGGCACATGGATATGAATATCCACATCTTTAAATTCGTTGGGGTCAATTCCCAATTCTGCGCACCTTGATTTTACAAGACTCAGCGCGGCTTGAGCGCTTTCTTTCATAACATCGCCAATTTGACCGGTAAGCACAATTCCACCTTTGCCCGGGTATTTAATAGCCTCAATATGCAAAATCTCTCCGCCTGTTGGTGTCCAGGCAAGCCCGGTGACCACGCCCGGTTTTCCTGAAGTTAATTTTGTTTCTCTTATGTAAATTGGCGGACCAAGGATTTCCTGCGCCACCTGCGGTGTAACCGTCATCTCTTTAATTTCATTTTTCGCAATTCTTGCGGCAACGGCTCTGCAGATTGATGCAATCTTTCTTTCAAGTTCGCGTACCCCAGCCTCGCGGGTATAATCCTGGATAATTTTATCAATAGTCGCAATCTCAATCTTGCATTGATCCTCTGTCAACCCGTTTTCTTTTAACTGTCGCTTTACAAGATACCGCCTTGCGATCTGCAGTTTTTCCCTATCTGTATAGCCTGGTAACTCAATAACCTCCATTCTGTCTTTCAGCGGCGGCGGAACTGATCCCATAAAATTCGCGGTGCAGATAAACATCACCTGCGAAAGGTCAAATGGAACATCAAGATAATGGTCAACAAATGAATTATTTTGGTTCGGGTCAAGGACTTCAAGCAAGGCGCTTGTTGGATCGCCGCGGAAATCCGATCCGAGTTTGTCAATTTCATCAAGCATCATTACAGGATTTCTGGAACCGGCGCGTCGGATTTCTTGAATAATTCTGCCCGGCATTGAGCCGATGTAAGTCCTGCGGTGTCCTCTTATTTCAGCCTCGTCGTGCACACCGCCAAGACTAAGCCTTACAAATTTTCTTCCGAGCGCATCGGCGATGGATTGGCCAAGACTCGTTTTACCAACGCCCGGCGGTCCAACAAAACACAAAATCGGTCCGTGTCCAGCAGGATTTAATTTTCTTACAGCAAGGTACTCAATCAATCGCCTCTTGACTTTTTCAAGGTCGTAATGGTCGCGGTCAAGAATCTTCTGGGCTCTATCAAGGTCTAAGTTATCTTCGGTCAATTTGTTCCAGGGCAATTCAGCAATGGTTTCAACGTAACTAACAATTACTGAATATTCCGGACTCGCCGGATGCAATCTACTTAACCTTCTCAATTCTCGGTCTGCCTGTTCTCTAACATCTTTTGGAGGTTGCGCCTCGTCCAGTTTTTTCCGTAACTCCTCAATCTGTTGTTCAACCCCTTCTTCGCCTTCGCCAAGTTCTCTTTGTATGGCTCTTAATTGTTCTCTTAAATAGGCTTGCCGCTGGGCTTGACTCAACTGCGAA
>JBAMMJ010000194.1:11518-16935 GCA_039793825.1 Verrucomicrobiota bacterium
TGCGAAGCCGCATCCTTTTGAATCTTTTGCTGGAGCTCGGCGATCTCCAACTGTCCAACTATCTCCTTGTGAACTGCCTGAACCCTTTTGATTACGTCAAGTTCCTCAAGCAATTTCTGTTTTTTTACAGTATCTATATTCAGGTTGCTGGCGAGAAAATCTGCAAGATTGCCGGGGTCTTCAATGTTTAAAAGTGTCATCTTAATAGGTTCAGACTGTTCAACCGTGAGTTCAACCAGTTTAATTGCGGAACTGCGCAGGCTATTAACTGTGGCTTCAAATTCTTTATCATCTTTGTTATATGGAAGCGGCTTTAAAACCTCTATTTCCGCTTTGATAAAAGGATGCGTTAATAAAACCTTTTTGATTGCAACACGTTCAAGCGCTTGAACCACAATTAGAATTTGGTCTTCTGTCTGTCTGAACAATTTCAATACCAAAGCCGCAACTCCAACATTGTATAAATCGTTTGGAGTGGGGTTTTCAGTTTGCACGTCCTTTTGGGCAAAAATCCCGATCAGTTTGCTTTGTCCAAGTGATTCCTCAAGAAGTTTTTTTGAACTTGGTCTTCCAACCGTGAGTGGAGTTATAGTTCCCGGAAACAAGACGGTGTTCCGTACCGGGAGAATAGGCAAAACATCCGGTATTTTTGAATCCCTACCCTGTGGCAGTGTCAGTAAACCAGATTGTTTTAATTGATCAGGATTCTCGTCTCCGGTATCCGAAGCAATAACCAGGTTTGAAAACGGTAAGCCCTTCATAATATTCTGCCCAATGTGGGTTTACTTCTGGTTTTCAATACCTGCCAGCGGCATTGTTATCCACAGCACGCCGTCGCGATATTCAGCTTTAACGGCTTCGGGATTTATTTTTTCCGGCAACTCAATTATTCGTCCAAATGTTCCGGAATCAATTTCCATAGCAAGCACATTCCATCCATCAACAGGCGCGCCCTCTTTTGGTTCAGGAAACTTTCTAAATCCCGAAACCAAAACCCTTCGCTCCTCGGCTTTAATCCGAATGTTGTTTTTTTCAACGCCCGGAATATCCATACATATAACTAACCTGTCGTCACCTTTCAGCAAGTTAAGCGGCGGCTCCCATACCAACGCATCGCTATAGGCATAAAAACAGTTTTGTTTCATCTCAAATTTTATTCGCTGAAAACGTTCCCGAAATTTATCAAATTCTCCAGATCTCATACTTCTCCCCTCCGCCTGCTCTTAACTCTCATACCATTGGTTTGGACAATTTACCGTTCTGTTTGTTTAGTTTTTCAGACTCTTTAGTCTCTGTTGCGGTGGCGATGTTTGTTAGAGAAGGAACTGGTTCCTTTTCTTTTGGTTTTTCGCGCCCAACAATAGAATAAAATTCACTCCCGTCAATTGTCTCTTTTTCAAGCAATACTGTGGTTACTTTTTCTAATTGTCCACGATGTTCAATGAGAATCGTCTTTGCCTCTGAGTATGCCTCTTCAAGTATATGTTTGACTTCCTCGTCAATCTCTCTTGCGGTCTGTTCTGAACAATCTCGTTGCAACGGAGAATCTGGTCCGGATAAGAACGCCGATTGTCTTTGAATACAGCTCACAAGTCCGATCCTATCGTTCATACCATACATTGCGACCATCTGTCTGGCGAGTGTTGTTGCCCGTTCAAGGTCATTCTGAGCGCCGGTGCTGACTTCTCCAAAAATAAGTTCCTCAGCGGCGCGCCCGCCGAGAAGACAACGGATACGGTCCAGCAACTCACTTTTTGTCAATAGAAACTGGTCTTCGGTTGGCAGTTGTAGCGTATAACCCAGGGCAGCCCTGCCGCGTGGAACTATGCTAATTTTGTGGACCGGGTCTGCATTTTCACAATATGCAGCCACCAGGGCATGACCTACCTCGTGATAAGCTACTCTCCTTTTTTCTTCGGGATTTAACCTGCGGCTCTTGCGCTCCGGACCGGCAACAACCTTTTCAATTGCGTTTTCAAGGTCTTGCTGAGATATCTCTTTTGCCTTGCGGCGAGCTGCAAGCAAGGCTGCCTCGTTCAGTACATTTGCAAGGTCTGCGCCGCTAAAACCGGCGGTTACGGCTGCTATTTTTCTCAAATCCACATCTTTTGCCAACTTTTTGTTTCTGGAATGCACCTTCAAAATAGCTTCTCTGCCGTCAATATCCGGCGCGTCAACAACAACCTGACGGTCAAACCTACCTGGACGCAGCAGCGCGCGGTCTAAAATTTCAGGACGGTTAGTCGCCGCAAGCACGATTATACCGGCGTTGGCTTCAAAACCGTCCATCTCAACAAGCAAGGCGTTTAATGTCTGTTCGCGTTCATCATTCGCCGGTCCAAGATGAACGCCGCGTTGCCGTCCGATGGCGTCAAGTTCATCTATGAAGATTATGCAGGGCGCATTTTGCTTTGCCTGATTGAACAGGTCGCGAACCCGAGCCGCCCCTACCCCAACAAACATCTCAACAAAATCGCTGCCGCTTATGCTAAAGAATGGCACTTTTGCCTCGCCCGCAACTGCCCGCGCAAGCAATGTCTTTCCTGTGCCCGGTGGACCAACAAGCAAAACACCCTTTGGAATACGCGCCCCAAGGGCTTGATATTCCTTCGGATTTTGCAGAAAATCGACCACTTCTTTCAGTTCCTGCTTGGCTTCGTCGCATCCGGCAACATCATCAAAAGTTACCCCGGTGTTTTTATCCACAATCAAACGAGCGCGGCTCTTACCGATGCTCAAAATGCTTTCGCCAGCCGAACCAATCCTCCGCGCCAGAAATGCCCATATCGCCACCATCAGCAATATCGGCAACACCCATTCAAGCAAAAATTTCCCGAACATACTCGGTTTAACGCCGCTGAATTCAACCCCTGCCGCCTGGAGTTCTTTAACTAAATCAGGGTCTTCAACGCGAATTGTTCTGAATCTAAACGGCTTGGTTTCCATTATAGCCTTCCGAAATCCCTGCGAAATATCATTTGTGTTCAAGTCTCTCTTTAAAATGGGAATATTTGTGGCATAAGAGGTGATATTTGAGCCAGCAATACCGTGCGGCACTATTTTCCCAATTATTTCATCCTGAGTTATTGCCGCTTCAACTACCTCCCGCCGTGCAAGATGTGCCTTGAATTGGCTATATGGTATTATACGTTCTGAAAGTTGTTGATAAAAACTTTGCCAGAACAAAAGAAAAAAAAGCGTGACTATAATATACCCGGCAAACCATTTTTGCTGTGGCGTTAATTTTCCTGAAAATTTGAATTTAGGCGCTTTCTTTTTCATTCAAATAAATTATTAGTTTTCCTTGCGCCGATGTCAAATTTTAACGACCAGACTCACACATTGCTATGTGGAAAAATCCCTCTTCAAAAGTTATTGGCGGAGAGGGGGGGATTCGAACCCCCGGTACCAGTTATCCCAGTACAACGGTTTAGCAAACCGCCGCTTTCAGCCACTCAGCCACCTCTCCGCTGCTTGCAAATTAAATTATACCAAAAATCAAATTTCACGCAAGCGATATTACAATATTTTAATCCAAAATCCGCATCCATCTCTCCATTAATATTCATCCTCTCTACATTCAGAAACCCTCACCGCAGCTCAAAACTCATTCTTTCTCATTTGAGCGCGTTTTTCAAAATCTATGGTTACCAATAATAGTCCCTTATTGTGTTCTTATTTCAATGTTTGCATTTCCATTTAAAAGTAGAATCAGGTTTTTGCCCAATATTTGCGCGCCTGGCGGTGTTTGTGGATTTACCGTCGGTTTAACTTGAACTCCATTGACATTAACAATCGGCTCGCTTGAAACATTGTTTATAAGCGCAAAATAAGGTTTTCTTGACCAGGTTTCAATTATGAATTTTGTATTACCCGGTTTAGATTCCTTGATTTTAATGTTGCCTGGTGAATGAACTATCAGTTTGGACGCAACAGCCACTTTACAATCATAAACTTGCGGCTTTCTGTAATATCTCACCGCGTTTATCTGAAGGGTGCCCGGATTTATTGCCGGTCCGTCGCTCTTTTGCTGTTTAAGCACATACGAGTCAGGCAATAATCCACCGCGCTCAGGGTCGTCTGTCTTCCAGGTATGCTGAATTCCGGCGGCTGTTATTCCATCAGCCAGTTTCTGCCAGATTGCGCCCCCTTGCGGGTCAATTTCAGCCAGTTCATAAAGCGCGTCAGCATAAACCAATCCGCACCACTGGACTGGCAACCCCATCCAGACAGGCGCTTTCCAGCTCGTTGCGCCAAATACGGCTATTGTGCTGTAAGGTCCAACCTTTTCATAAGTTGGATTTACAAGATATACAAAAGGGACTCCTGTCCACGCCCAATAGCGAGCGCGTTCCAGGAATAACTTGTCCTGACTTAATTGATAGCCAATCACATAGGCTTTTACAAGGTGAGCCGACGCAAGAATATCCGGAGTGTGTAACGGCACTTCCCAGGTTTGTGCGCCACGTGGAACGCCATACTTATATATTTCAAGCCCCCGTAACCGTTCAAGCGCAGCTTTAATCAATTCATCATCGCCACTGAATGCAGCCGCTTCAATTGCAGTTACAACCGCATGCGATGTCAGACCATTAGCATGATTTGTGTAATGAGTTTTACCGTAATCAACATTACCCGGCTTGTAAACCACGATGCCTTCCTTGTTAAAACGAGAAAGATGCTGCCGGGCAACTTGCGCGGCGGTTTTTATAGCCAGATTGATATAATCAAAAATAAGAGGCGCTGCCGGGACGCGCACGTGTCCAACTCCTGAATTGAAATAGTTCGCCGGTTGAACTGCGGATATTGCCTCTTTTGCAGCCGACTCCAATTCAACGGCAAGCGACTGCGGAGCGTATGCGGCAAGCCAGTCTTGATAAACCGCAGCGTCTGCTGCCGGCATCAATCCAAACCCCTGCCAGTAGGCGTGGCGATAGAGGTTTTTCTCCCTGCACTTTGATTTTAACCAACCGTAACTTGCAAGTTGAACATAATTAAGAAAACTTACACCGGTGTCTGGCAATGGCGGCAGTCCCTTCATCTTCACGTATTGCACAACCGACGACACTACCGTATTGCCAACACCGCCAATTATATACGACCGGGACGTAACACGCTTTCCCGGCATAAGCCGCATACCCTTCTCGGGCAAAATCTCCCCTTCCGTTCTTCGCACATCCTGCCAGCCGGGGTATAACAAACCCATAATATGACAGCCGGCGTTAAAAGTCCTGTCAGGACTGTCAAAAATAGGCGCAAATTCAAGATGTTTTTCCCAGATGAAACCTATATAAATGCCGTTTTGAACAATACTCATCAGAGGAAAGGTTACCTTGTGTGGCGACGGGGTTCTTCTGGCAGACTCCGGACCCACAATATCCGCTTCGGAACTGCTCGGCTCGTTCTCCAGATATTCA
>JBAMMJ010000194.1:16945-23375 GCA_039793825.1 Verrucomicrobiota bacterium
AAGCCCGGCAAACAATCCCTGCGTCTTGTTTGTGCCAACATTTGGTTGTCCCACACTGAAAAGATGAAGCGGCAAAAACATAACCTCGCGCTCCTGACCAACTTCAACATCGGTTACCATCTCTATCACACCGTCGTCATAGCGCCTAAAATTTAAATTTATTTTCCATTGACCCGCATTCTTATCCCTTGAAACTAAAAGCACCGAGACATCATTTTTCCCCTGCCTTATTGTCGCATTTTCAGAGGTTAACTCCATCCATTGCAATTCTTTATTGTAAAGATACCCAATGCGCATTGGAATTATTGAGCGGGCAACCGTCTTGCCGTCATACTTTATCTCATAAGCTGCGGGATTTTTCTCATTGAAATGCAAAGTGAGTTTGCCAGCAGAAACACTTTCTCTTACGGCTGTAGAAAACGGTTCATATTTCCATTTGGGAAACACAAATTCAACTCGCGGTTCTATTGAGATTTTGTCAATTATAAATATACCCGAATCCCCAGGCGGGTCTATTCTGAAACGATAACCTGCGCCTAACTTCGGCAAAGGCACTTCAATCTCCTGCCATACTCCGGGTTTGATGTAAAATCTAACCGAGTTTTCCTCACTCGCGTTGTTCCGAAAATAAAAAATCTGTCCCATCCCCCCTTTCTCCGATTTCAAACGCGCCGCCAACCACAAGGGTTTGTCCTGAGGTAGATTATATGCCGGACTGGCAAAATACGGGTCTTCGCCGGCAACACCAACCTTCAATCCATCAGGTGTTGATTCAAATGAGCTAATATGATGCAATGGATGCCATTGCTTGATAACTTCTGGATTTTTAAAATCAATTTCAAGCAACGCCTTATCAGCGCCGTTTAAACTGACGCCTAAAAGAATCATCCCAAACCCAACAAATATACCCCAGCATTCTTTTCTTCTAATCATATCCAACTTTTACCAGATAAATTTGAATAGGTAAAAACAATTATATTCAATGTAATTTTCGGTCATACTATTCATTCTGTTGCGAATAATCACGATATTTTAATCATATCCTCTCATATCTACGAAGGAATCGGTTTCTAACTGTGCCACAAATCATTGTCTGGCTGGTTTTTATCTTTAGAAAAACTCATTCTAAAATTTTTTAAAAAAATTTTAACATAGGACAACGTGTGTCCCACCCATTATGGCAGATTTATGGTATGAAGATAAACGAACAACTTGAATTACCGCTCGGTTGCGATAAAGCAACCGCAAACGAACTCATCAAACGGGCGACCACGATGTTTGATTCTAATTGGTGGTTCAAAATGATGAAACGGGCGATTGAATCTGCCCCGGAATGGAAACCGCCAGAAAATACTTGCGAGGATAAACCAGCAAGACCGATCAGGCACAATCGTTATAGGATAATCGGTTAGAAATTGGCACAGGAAAAACGGTTGTGCTGACTATGAATTGCCCGATGTATTGGGCTTATCAGACTCTTTTTTCAAAAGGTTTTCAACATATAATAGATTTTGTCCAGCCCGCTGAACAAGCTTCAACAATGAATCCATACTTGAAACCTCCTCAAGTTGTTCATTTAAAAACCAGTTTAGCATATTCTGGGTTATGTAGTCATTTTCCTTTACAGCAAGCGCGACTAATTTGTTAATTTGAGAGGTTACCTCATTCTCCCAGTCAAGCGCCAGCTGGACGGCTTCAACTGCGCTGCCGAAATTTGACCGCGGCGCTGGAATTGCCGGTATCTCCACCTGCCCGCCAGCATCAATAATATATTTTATTATGCGCAATGCGTGGTCGCGCTCTTCATTTGCCTGTTTAAAAAAATATTCAGACAATACACCCAATCCTTCCAGGGCAAAGTATGCGGCGACTTCAATATATTGGATAGACGCTCCTAATTCATTTCCCACCTGCTTGTTCAGGGCAGCGTTCACTGTTTTGCTAATCAACATAAACAATTATCCATTCGTTGTTTTTTCAGTTCTAACCAGCGACATAAAATACCATTTATTCTGGCATTTTCAATTGCCATTCGTTATGGAGAAAAAGCTGGCGCGTCCGGCAGGACTTGAACCTGCAACCTTCTGATCCGAAGTCAGAAGCTCTATCCAATTGAGCTACGGACGCACCAGATATATTAATCACCAGAAAAGGATGTTTTTCAAATAAAAAATGAGACAATAGATGCTTGTTATTAAATGAATATCAAAATAGATAAGTTTAAGTTTGGGTTATTATTTTTTACAAAGTTTTAATAAGAAACTTGAAATGATAAGAATTACTTAATTTATCATTAATAATATTAATACTTTTAATTTTTAATTGACAGCTAATTTTTTTACTCCTAATTTATTTACACAAATAATTGATAATATATATTAATATAAATTATACAAATTAAATTTGTTTTTAATAATTCTTATTGTATCACAAGCTGTTTATTTATCAAATTTTTTGAGATATTTTGGTTAACACTGCCGTTTGTGGCGCAGGTTAAAGTGAAGACAACAAGTTTATGCGACGGAATTATTCCTCGCAATAACCATAAAATAAGATTGATTAAATGAGCATAATACGAAATTTATTCAATTCCTCGGTCGGGAAAAAGTATATAATGGCAATATCAGGCGGGTTCTTGCTTCTATTCGTGCTCGGGCATATGGTGGGGAACCTGCAAATTTTTATGGGAAAAGAGACCTTAAACCGATATGCCCATTTCTTGCAAAGCAATAAAGAGATACTCTGGCCAGTGCGAATTTTTCTTTTTATTATGCTTGTCCTGCATATATGGACTTCTGCGAGGCTATGGTTTGAGAACCGTGCCGCAAGACCTATTCAATATCAGGGTGGATACGAACCAATGGCTTCAACATTTGCCTCGCGCAATATGATGTTGCTTGGAATAATTGCGGGTTGTTTTTTAACCTACCATATTTTGCACTACACGGTTCAAACACCAGAGGTGAATCTGCTTGGAAAGGATTTTTCTTCACCTGAGTTTAAGATACATAACGAGCGCGATGTATACAAGATGATGATAACCGGGTTCAGCCATCCGATTGTATCGCTGTTCTATATTATTGGCGTTGGCGCCTTGTGTTTTCATTTAAGTCATGGCGCCCACAGTATGTTCCAGTCTCTGGGGTTAAATAATCATTATTATCGCGCAATACTTGAAAAGGCTGCTACAATATTTGCTATAATTCTTTTCATAGGTTACGTGTCAATTCCAGTGTCGGTTTTTTTAGGATTGATTAAATGAACGAGGATTTCAAACAAATGAAACTTGACGCAAAAATACCATCCGGTCCGTTAGAATTGAAATGGGATAAACATCGCAACGAGTTGAAGCTTGTTGCGCCTGCGAACAAAAAGAAATACGACATAATTGTTGTGGGCACCGGGCTTGCCGGGGCTTCGGCTGCCGCGTCGCTTGCTGAACTTGGCTACAATGTTAAGGTGTTTTGTTTTCAGGATAGTCCGCGCCGAGCTCACTCAATCGCCGCTCAAGGCGGCATAAATGCTGCAAAAAATTATCAGAACGACGGAGACAGCATTTACAGGCTCTTTTACGATACGATAAAGGGTGGAGATTTTCGTTCGCGTGAGGCAAATGTGTTTCGGCTTGCTCAGGTTAGCGTTAACATAATTGACCAATGTGTTGCGCAGGGGGTTCCGTTCGCGCGCGAATATGGTGGTTTATTGGATAATCGTTCTTTTGGTGGCGCTCAAGTTTCACGCACTTTTTACGCCAGGGGTCAAACCGGACAGCAACTTTTGCTTGGCGCTTACCAGGCAATGATGCGCCAGGTTGCTCAGGGCAGAGTAAAACTCTACCCCAGAACTGAAATGCTTGACCTTGTTTTAATAGACGGGCATGCAAAAGGAATTGTAGTTCGCGACCTGATAAGCGGGAAAATAAGTTCAATAGCCGCAGATGCCGTTATCCTTGCCACTGGCGGTTATTCCAATGTCTTTTTCCTTTCTACAAACGCAAAAGGTTGCAATGTTTCGGCGATATACCGGGCTTATAAAAAAGGCGCGTTATTTGCAAATCCCTGCTTCACACAGATACATCCAACCTGCATACCGGTAAGCGGCGATTATCAATCAAAATTGACTCTGATGTCTGAATCTCTCAGAAACGACGGTCGCATCTGGGTGCCGAAGAAAAAAGGCGATACCCGCCACCCTAATGACATTCCCGAAGAAGAGCGCGATTACTTCCTTGAACGAAAATACCCGAGTTACGGCAATCTTGCCCCGCGCGATATTTCTTCGCGCGCTGCGAAAGAGGTTTGCGACGAAGGCAGGGGCGTAGGACCAGGAGGACGCGGCGTTTACCTTGATTTTTCAGACTCAATTAAACGGATTGGAAAAGAAAAAATTGCCGAGCGTTACGGAAACTTATTTGAATTGTATGAGCGAATTACCGGCGAAAACGCTTATGAACAACCTATGCGCATCTACCCCGCGCCGCATTATACTATGGGTGGACTCTGGGTTGATTATAACTTGATGAGCAATATTCCGGGGCTGTTCGTTCTGGGCGAAGCAAACTTTTCAGACCACGGGGCAAATCGTTTAGGCGCCAGCGCGTTAATGCAGGGACTTGCCGATGGATACTTCATAATCCCTTACACAATCGGTCACTATTTTGCCACCGCCAAACAACCTAAACCCTCGCCAGACCACCCCGAGTTCAAGAAAGCTGAGGCAGACGTTACTAATATGATCAAGAAACTGCTTTCTATCAAGGGAAAGCGTTCGGCTGTTAGTTTCCATAAAGAGTTGGGCAAGCTAATGTGGGACAATGTTGGAATGGTGCGGAGCAAAGATAGCCTTCAATTTGCGTTAAAGCGGATTCCAGAGATACGCGAAGAATTCTGGCATAATGTAATTGTAAGCGGAATTAACGAGACTTTAAACCAGGACCTTGAAAACGCAATCCGAATCTCCGATTTCCTTGAATTTGCTGAGTTGTTAACACTTGACGCGCTTGAAAGAGAGGAATCCTGCGGGGGCCATTTCAGGGTTGAATATCAGGAAAACGGCGAGGCTAAACGGGACGATGAACACTTTGCGCACGTTGCAGCCTGGGAATATCAAGGCGCAGATAAAAAGCCGCTGCTGCACAAAGAACCGCTTGTATATGAATTTGTTCAGATGGCTATCCGAAGTTACAAATAATAATTAATGAATTTTTATTATTTTGCTTATGAACCTAATCTTGAAAGTCTGGCGACAAAACGACGCTAAATCAAAAGGACATTTTGAGACCATAGAGGCTAAAGATGTTAGCCCGCATATGTCTTTTTTAGAAATGCTGGATGTGGTCAATGAACGACTCATCCTTGAAGGGAAAGAGCCGATAGCCTTTGATAGCGACTGCCGCGAGGGAATCTGCGGAACCTGTTCCTGTATGATTAATGGCAAACCCCACGGTGGACATAAAGGCACAACAACCTGCCAGCTGCATATGCGCCATTTTAAAGATGGGGATATAATTGTTATTGAGCCATGGCGTTCACGGGCTTTCCCTGTAGTGAAAGACTTAATAGTTGACCGCAGCGCCTTTGATAGAATAATCGCAGCCGGCGGTTACATATCGGTCAATACAGGGGGCGCGCCTGAAGCAAATTCAATTCCTATCCCAAAAGAAATTGCCGATATGGCAATGGATGCCGCAGCCTGCATAGGTTGTGGCGCATGCGTGGCATCCTGTAAAAATGGAAGCGCAATGCTGTTCGTTTCAGCAAAGGTTTCACACCTCAATCTTCTCCCGCAAGGCAAACCCGAAAAAGACAGACGGGTCAGAAATATGGTTGCGCAAATGGACAAAGAAGGTTTCGGCAACTGCACCAACATCGGCTCTTGCGAAGCTGCCTGTCCAAAAGAAGTCAGCCTTGAATTTATTGCAAAGATGAACCGCGATTACGGTGTGGCGCTTTTAAAAGGCGAACCAAGAAAAATAAAGGCATAAGTTAGTTTATCTGCGACGCAAAGCGCAACGATCGGCGAGGTGGGTTTTTACTAATCACCGTCAACCTCCATTATACAGCTATATAAACCGAACCAGCGCCGTATTTTGCCTGATACTAAAATTCAAAAATATCTTAACCCCAAAATTTACATTCCTTATCGTGCTGAAAATATCAAGAATTGACTCTTCTACATTAACGGCTTGGTAGAACAGATATGATACTGGCGGTTTTAATTCCTGATGTAATATCCATCTTCATTTCTAATAGCGCGAAGTATGAGGTTAGTTTTGCCTTCTATGAAAAGCGCGCCTTCTATAAGAACATTTGTTTGGTTGGTAGGTTTTGCGATGTTATCGGTAAACTCGCGCCCCATACCCATCGTGGCTGGCCTATCGCGCCTATACTCGGCTGAACCACGTGCGCCAACAGGCGCCGCGGCGCCAAGG
>JBAMMJ010000195.1:0-1720 GCA_039793825.1 Verrucomicrobiota bacterium
CTACGGCCTCTTTTAGATTTGCGTTCTGCCGCTCGGCAAGCCGATTAAATAAAATTGAGAGTTCATACAAAGCCTGTTGTTTTTTAAATTCGTCAAGTAATTGTTTTAATTTAACGATAATTGATTTTTGGGTTGAGAACGCCTCAAGCATTCTTGTTTGAGACGCTGTGTAATCCTGAATCAGCCGCGCCTGCTTTAACAGGTCAACTATTCGCGCCATTTCTTTATCGGATAACTCGTCTAATACCGATTGAACCGATTTCAATACCTGAATATCTTCACCGCTAATGCCATTTCGCTCAAATTCCTCAACTATCATTCCAAGTTGCAAACCGACCCGTTGTGTTGTAGTGCGGATTTGTTGTTGCTTAAGTTCGCTCTGGAGAATCTGTTCAGACGGAGTTGTCGGTTGATAAGTTTTATCCTGGGAAAAAGAAAGATTTTTAGATATAAAAACTATTCCGGCGCAAATTAAAACAGATATAATTTTGCAATAAAAATAATTTTGTATTCGCGTCATCTTAAAACCGTGTAATTTTGACTTAATATCCTAATAATTTAGACTAAATTCAAATTAATAAAATTCAAATTATTGAAGACTACTTCCACCAATTCAGGAAGGTTATTATTACTCGGCAGTTGCGAACTGTTCTAAATATGGAATTTCTTGATTATGCTCTTTTGACTGATATAGGAGGTTAATTGCGAGCTACGACTGATTTGTAAACTCGTTCAACTTTTCCAGCAACTTTTCCATTGGCAAACCGATGACATTATAGAGTGAACCGCGAATTTCTTTCACGATGAGGTTCCCTCTATCCTGAATTCCATACGCTCCGGCTTTATCCAGCGGATTGGTATATGAAAAGTAAAGGTTGATTTTAGCGTCGTCCAACTCGTAAAAATCTACTTCGGTGATGTCATAGAAAAGGTCGCATCTGTTTTTTGCCTGAAGTTTTAAGCACACGCCGCTAATTACCTGATGGGTTTTTCCCGACAATTCTTTTAAAAACAACTTTGCTTCCTCAATGGAGGCGGGTTTGCCAAATATTCGTCCATTCAGGCAAACTATAGTATCCACGCCGATGACAAGGTGATCGGGATAATTGCGGGAAACGACGTTTGCCTTTCTGAATGCGTGGAACAGAGCCTGTTCTTCGGGGGTAAGATACTCCAGTTCCGGCTCGTTTACTGCTGATGGGATGACCAAAAATCTTAAACCGACTTCTTTTAATAATCTTTCTCTTCTCGGAGAGGCAGAAGCAAGAATGATAGGCGGTAATTTATTTAAATCCGATATTTTTAATCCCATACGAAAATTTCAATTTTTAATAAAATAAAATAGTTTATTTAGCAGGTCAAATCTCAGGATTACCAATTTAGATAGCCGGATGGGAATTTCCAGGGAGAACGATACTGCGGGATAGCCGCTTTACGGGCTTCTCTGTCGTTGACGACCTGCAGTGTCTTAGGATCAAATCTGATAGACCTTTGCAATTTTAGCGACAGAAGGCTCAATGTAATCGGCAAATCAACCTTGATATGATACAGCACGCTACAAGAGGGTTGTTTTCGGCTCTTTACGCCATCAAGCCAATCTCGTTCATGGGACTCGGTTCCTGGCAACGTTGGCGGTGGCTGTTCGGTTTTGCCATTCATTCTGTCTCCTTCAGGAACAATCTTGAACAAGTCGTAATTTGCGTAAAGGGTGCCATTTGAG
>JBAMMJ010000195.1:1730-13359 GCA_039793825.1 Verrucomicrobiota bacterium
TGAGCCGTGGAAATAAATACCCAATCTTCTTTTTGGGGTTGCTTCTCCGTGAAGGTCAAAACCATAACTATTAGTCAGAGAGGACATCCAGGTCAGAGTCAATTTTGGATACTGCCACAGGACCTCGTGGTGGTCGTAAACGTCGCCATCATCGTCAAGAAAATAACGACCGCCTGCGGAGGATGTAATTAACGGGAAATCCAGTTCAAGCGCCCAGATAGGCAGGTCAATAATATGTGGCGCCATTCCCGGAGTCCAACCGCCGCTGTAATCCAACCAGAAACTGTGATTAAACGCGTCCATAGTAATGAGCCGATTGTAAGGACGCATAGGAGCCGGACCGACCCACATATCCCAATCAAAACCGTCTGGAATCTTGTTCTCATTGCTCTTGCCGATACCGCGAGGATAGACATTCATCACATTGAAAGTTCTCACGACGCCAATGTCGCCGAGATTTCCGCTTCTAATAAATTCAACAACACGCCGATAATTTTCGGTTGAGTGAATCTGGGTTCCAATTTGAGTTATTACCCTGCTTTTTTTCACGGCGTTATATACCGCAAGACTCTCGCCGAGGTGGAGAGTCATCGGCTTTTCCAGATAAAAATCCTTTCCAGCCTCGCAAGCTGCAATAGCCATAAGGGCGTGCCAGTGCGGCGGCGTTGCGATGATTACCGCGTCAATCTCCTTTTTATTTAACAACTCGCGAAAATCCCGATAACCTTTGCAGGTAGTCTTATACTCCTCAACGGTCATCTGTAATCTTTCCTTCCAGACATCGCAAGCGCCAACAAGGACAACGTCGCTATATTTAAGACAACCTTTTAGCACCGCCCGCCCGCGATGTCCGCAACCGATTATTCCAAGCTGAATTTTTTCGTTTAACGACCCAAATCTATTTTCAGCCCCATTTGTCTTTGAAACAAAAGGAACAATTGAATCGCCAACAGAAAGCGCTGAAACAGCAGTAGCCGCAGCGGTTGATTTAAGAAAATTGCGGCGAGTGATTTTTTCGTGGTTAGTCATAAATATATATATATCAAATTGCCGAATTTTTTGAAGAAATTATTATACTGCAATTGGTAGGTTTGTTGAGTGATATTTATCTCTTGAAAGTGGATTTATTTTTTATAACCTTCACTTATGAAAAATAATATACATAGATTTTTCACTTTTGTTGTATTTTGCGCTTGCGCTATTGCAACTGGTATTTCGCAGGACGTTAATAAAAGTTTACGGATTTATTTTATTGGAAATAGCGTAACCGATACAGTTAGATACCAGTCGTTTGCAAAACTTGCTGAATCTCGCAGGATCAAAATTGTCTGGGGAAGAACAATGATTCCGGGCGCACCGCTGGAGTGGATTTATACCCACCCTAACGATGGCTTTAGAGAAGAACCATTTGGAACATGGAAAAAAGCGCTTAATGAGTATGCGTGGGATGTCGTGACATTGCAGCCATTTGACCGTCAGCTTCACAGCAAAAACCAGTCTGGCGAAGACCTCGGAGATGTAGCCATTATTTCAAAACTGGCTAAATTGGCGTATGAAAAAAATCCAGATGTCCAAATATATATTTACGCTCGTTGGCCAAGGGTAACAATCAACGGCAAAGGAGTGAAATTTGACAAGAACGATTATGATCCAACAAAACCCGGTAGCGGAAACGACCTCAGCAAAATTGACGATTATATTTCCCGATGGGAATCAAAGTTCACCGGCGGCTGGGACTTAACGAATGAAACCCGCAACTATTTTCATACGCTTTTAGAGGAGGTTAGAAAAGAAACGAGTTTCTTGAAAAATCCCGTGTTGTTAATTCCAGTCGGACATACATTTGCCGAATTGCACAAACAAATGAAATCGGGCAAGGTGGAAGGATACACAAATATTTACCAATTTTACAAAGATGGCATTCATTTAAATGAACCCGGGTCGTATGCAGTAGCTTGCGTATTTTTTGCGACGATTTTTAAACAATCGCCCGAAGGGCTTCCGAGCGAGCCTTACGGCAAAATTGCCCCTGAGCTTGCAAGGCTAATTCAGCAAACTTCCTGGAAAACCGTAAAGTCAATACCTGAATCAGGTGTAAAATAATCGGCGCTTTCTATAGTTGCATTGTTCTGATACAAGGCGGTGATTTCTGCCGTTCTTCTATTGTGTTTAAAATCTTGTATAAGATGAGTTGATAAAATGTGACTTGCGAAAATTAGATAAATGACGCATTTTAAGATATACTAAAGATAAATATTAATTTATGTCATTAGAAAGCATACTTGAGACCTATCCAAAAAAGGTCAGTTTAAAAAACGGTGTTAGTTGCCTCATAAGGCCATTGCAATCTGGCGATGCAAGAGGGCTAAACACATTTTTCCTTTCGTTGCACGGTCAGGAATTGATGTATATGAAGCATCGGGTCACAGACCCTGCTGTAACACGCACCTGGTGCAAGAATATTGATTATGGACACAACCTGCCGCTGCTTGCATTGATTGACGATAGGATAGTTGGCATAGCGACGCTTCATCAACAGTTGGGCGGCTGGAAGCGCCATATTGGGAGGGTCAGCGTTCACGTGCATCCACAATATCGTGGCATCGGGATTGCGCATTCTCTGGTAAGTCAGTTAATAGACATAGCGCGCCAGTGTGGTTTGCAACGGATTGAAGCCGAATTTATTGCCGAGCAAGAAACGGCAATAAAGATGTTTGCGATGCTTGGTTTTCGCGAGATTGTGCGGCTTCCAGATTATGTTCAGGATATGCAAGCCATAACGCACGATTATATTCTTATGGCGCTTGAATTGAAAACCGACGAGGAATACGCGGGGATGGGGTAATCGCCACCGGGCTATTGCGATACGGTTGTAGAAATCGGAATAATTTGAAAACAAAAAAGGCGGAGAAGTCTTGCTTCTCCGCCTGTTTGCGATAAACGAGGATTAATATTCCATATCACCCATACCGTGACCACCTTGTGGTTTCTTTTCCTTTTCAGGAATTTCGGTGATCAGGCACTCGGTTGTGAGCAACAATCCGGCGATTGACGCCGCATTTTGCAGCGCAGTTCTCGTGACCTTCTTCGGGTCAACGACGCCGGCTTTGACAAGGTCTTCATACACGCCGGTTGCAACGTTGTAACCTTCGTTGCCTTTGCGACGTTTAACCTCTTCAACGACAATTGAACCTTCAATACCTGCATTGTCAGCAAGAGCGCGAGTTGGATATTCAACCGCTCTCTTTATGATATCAATGCCGATTTGTTCATCTTCGTTAGCGCCCTTGACGGATTCAATTGCCGGTATGCAACGAATCAAGGCAACGCCACCGCCCGGGACAATGCCCTCTTCAACAGCTGCGCGTGTAGCGTGTAAGGCGTCTTCAACGCGAGCCTTCTTCTCCTTCATTTCGGTCTCGGTAGTGGCGCCGACTTTAATTACAGCAACACCACCAGCGAGCTTGGCAAGACGCTCCTGCAACTTTTCTCTGTCGTAATCTGATGTGGTCTCTTCAATCTGGCGACGGATTTGATTCACGCGTCCCTGAATATCTGAACTCTTTCCGTAGCCTTCAACGATTGTGGTGTTCTCTTTGTCAACAACCACACTTTTAGCGCGACCGAGGTCTTCAAGCTCAACATTTTCAAGCTTGATGCCAAGGTCTTCGCTGATGAATTTTCCGCCGGTTAGAATGGCGATATCTTCGCACATCGCCTTTCTGCGATCGCCAAAGCCAGGCGCTTTAACAGCGCAAACGTTGATAGTGCCACGAAGTTTGTTGACAACCAATGTGGCAAGGGCTTCGCCTTCAACTTCTTCGGCGATTATTAAGAGCGGTTTGCCGACTTTGGCAATCTTTTCAAGGAGCGGAAGTATATCCTTGAGGCTGCTGATCTTCTTTTCGTAAATCAGGATGTAGCAATCCTCAAGTTTGCATTCCATTGTTTCAGGATTGGTTACAAAGTATGGAGAGAGATAGCCTTTATCAAACTGCATACCCTCCACCACTTCAAGGGTGGTTTCAATGCTCTTTGCCTCTTCAACTGTGATTGTGCCGTCCTTGCCGACTTTGTCCATTGCGTCGGCTATGATTTCGCCAATCGCGGTGTCCCAGTTAGAAGAGACGGTTGCAACCTGTTTAATCTCTTCTTTGTCTTTGACTTTCTTGGCGATTTTGTCAAGGTGCGCCACGGCGGCATCAACCGCTTTCTGGATACCGCGCTGGATACCGATTGGATTTGCACCTGCAGTGACGAACTTGAGACCTTCTTTAAAAATTGCCTCTGCGAGCAGGGTCGCAGTGGTTGTTCCGTCACCAGCCGCATCACTTGTCTTGCTGGCAACCTCGCGAACCATCTGCGCACCCATATTTTCATACGGGTCTTCAAGTTCAATCTCCTTAGCAACTGTCACACCGTCCTTGGTCACGGTCGGGGAACCGAACTTTTTATCAATCACTACATTTCTCCCCTTCGGACCAAGCGTTGCTGTAACCGCTTTTGAAAGCTTGGACACGCCGCGTAAAACAGCCTGACGTGCCGCTTCATCAAAGATAAGTTGTTTTGCTGCCATAGTATATCCCTCTCTGTTTTTAATGGTTTAATGGTTATTAGTTTTTATTTTGGTTATAAAACTTATTCAAGCACCGCAAGGATGTCGTCGGAATTTAAAATTTTATATTCCTTGTCTTCAATCTTGATTTCCGTGCCACCATATTTGCTTATGAGGACACGATCGCCTTTCTTTACTTCAAATGGAACTTTTTCGCCTTTGTCGTTTGTCTTCCCGGTGCCCAAAGCGACAACAATCGCTTCCATCGGTTTTTCTTTGGCGGTATCAGGAATTATAATACCACCTTTTTTGACTTCTTTCTCTTCAACCGGTTCAACTAATACCCGGTCTCCAAGAGGTTTGATATTGACTGCCATAGCTGCCTCTTTTTTCATCTATTTTGATTATTTCAATTTTTAATATCTTATCGCACACCTCGCGCGCACCCGCGCGCGAGAAAATCCGTAAAAGCCGATTTATTTATTTTTGTTGTCGTCTACTACTTCCGCATCAATAACGGTTCCGTCGCTTTCTTTGGTGCTCTTGCTGCTGCCGCCTGTGGTTGCTGAGCCAGTTGTTGCTCCAGCGCCACCTGGGGCAAAGCCACCAGCGCCAGTTGTTTTATAAATATTGCTTGAAACCTCGTGCCAATTCTGGCTCAAACGTTCACAAGCCGAACGCAACCGCGCCATATCGCGATTATTCATAGCGTCTTTAACTTCTTTAATGGCGCTTTCTATTTTTTCTTTGTCGTTTGCGGGAATTTTTCCTGCAAAATCCCGCAGAAGTTTTTCGCTTCTGTAAACAAGGCTGTCTGCCTCGTTGCGCAATTCCACTTCTTCTTTCTTTCTGCGGTCTTCTTCGGCGTGCATTTCGGCTTCTTTTTTGAGCCTTTCAATTTCTTCCTTAGACAAACCGCTGCCCGCGGTGATTCTAATTTTTTGTTCTTTGCCGGTGCCGAGGTCTTTAGCGCTTACGTGCAGGATGCCGTTTGCGTCAATGTCAAAGGTGACTTCAATTTGTGGAACGCCTCTTGGCGCAGGCGGAATCCCTTCAAGATTAAATTGCCCTAACAATTTGTTGTCAGCAAACATCGGGCGTTCACCCTGAGCAATACGAATCGTAACCGCCTCTTGATTATCCGAAGCGGTTGTAAATATCTCGGATTTACGAGTCGGTATAGTGGTATTTCTTTCAATCAATTTTGTGAACACTCCACCAAGCGTTTCAATACCGAGAGAAAGCGGAGTAACGTCAAGCAAAAGGACATCCGTTACCTTGCCTTTTAACACAGCGCCCTGGATTGCCGCGCCCACAGCTACTACTTCGTCCGGATTAACGCCCTGGTGCGGTTGTTTGCCGATCAATGACCTCGCCACTTCAACAACGCGCGGCATACGGGTCATACCGCCGACCAATACCAATTCATTGATGTCTTTCGGTGTAAGACCCGCGTCCTGCAAGCATTTCTTGACCGGGATTACAGTCCGTTCAAACAAATCTTCGCAAAGCTGTTCCATCTTTGCGCGGGTCAAAGTCATATTGATATGTTTCGGACCAGTAGCGTCAGCCGTTATAAACGGCAGATTGATCTCATATTGTAATGTGCTGGAAAGGGCAATTTTTGCCTTTTCGGCTTCCTCTTTAATTCTTTGCAAAGCGTCGGGCTGATTCCGCAGGTCTATGCCGTGCTCTTTTTTGAACTCGTTCAAAATCCAGTCCATTATCCGCGCGTCCCAGTCATCGCCTCCAAGATGAGTGTCGCCGTTTGTCGCCTTTACCTCAAAGACACCGTCTCCGATTTCAAGCACAGAGATATCAAATGTGCCACCACCAAGGTCATATACGGCTATCTTTTCGTCTTTTTTCTTATCAAGCCCATAAGCCAGCGAAGCCGCCGTTGGCTCATTTATAATCCTTAAAACATTTAATCCTGCTATGGTGCCGGCGTCTTTGGTTGCTTGACGTTGCGAATCGTTAAAATAGGCTGGAACTGTGATGACGGCATCTGTTATTTTTTCGCCAAGCCGCATTTCGGCGTCGGCTTTCAATTTGGCAAGTATCATTGCAGATATTTCAGGGGGACTGAAAACGCGGGGCTTTCCTTCCACTTCAACTTCAACGGCTGCATCCCCGTTCGGGGCTTTGACCACCTTATATGGAACGCGTTTGATCTCTTCCTGCACTTCCTCGTATTTGCGTCCCATAAACCGTTTAATTGAATAAATCGTATTCCGCGGGTTTGTAACCGCTTGCCGCTTTGCCGCTTCTCCAACAAGACGTTCTCCATTTTTCGTAAATGCCACTACCGAAGGGGTCGTTCGTTTACCTTCTGAATTTTCAAGAACAACTGGCTCCGACCCCTCCATTATTGCCATACAGGAGTTCGTTGTCCCTAAATCAATGCCAAGCACTTTTGACATACTTCAAAATCCTTTCCTTTCTGGTTTCTCAGGGCTAATTTTTCCCTGATAATTATCCTTGTAATGAATAATTTCGCTGATTAATAAGCAATAAATATGCCTGAATTGCTATTAAATGCATAACTCCTTTATTATCAATATATTATTGTTTCATTTAAGATTTTTGTTCAAGGCGTTTCTACATTCAATATGAGACATTTCTGGCACAATGTAACGAAACAAAATGTCACATTGTCCCTCTTTTATTATAAATTTAAAAACATATAATTATTATTGATAATGGTATTGCTAATGAATTAAAAATGGACTATTTAATATTTTGTGATGGTGTCAAATAACGAATCAGTGGTAGTCAAACCGTCAAAGATTCACGGCAGCGGGGTTTTTGCCAGTAAAAAGATCCCAGCCAATACGCTTATAATTGAGTATGTAGGGAAGAAAATTTCCAAACAGGAGGCAAAGAGGTTATGTCAGGAAGGGAATAATTATATATTTGAACTTGATGACGAAACCGACATAGACGGGAGTGTGGAATGGAATTTAGCCAGGTTTATAAACCACAGTTGCAGTCCAAACGCCGAGGCGCAAATTATTGACGGGCATATCTGGATTGTTGCGATAAGAGATATAGAAGAAGGGGAAGAAATAACTTTTAACTACGGTTACGACCTTGAAAATTACAGGGAGCATCCCTGCCGATGTGGAGCGGAAAACTGTGTTGGATTTATTGTGGCTGAAGAGCTTTTTCCGATTGTGAAAGAGGAAAATAAATGCGGTAATAATAGAGTTGTTAACTACAATGGGTGAGGAAACTGAAATTAATTTGAGGGCGATTATGTGCATATAATTCATCCAAAGGGTTATGAAATAAATTTGGAGTCATTGGAGGAATTATATTCTGAACTTGCCGAACTTTGCAAAAAGCATAAATGTTTTAAAATACTAGCTGAATGCGATTCACCTACCCGCAAATTGCAAATCCATCAGGCATTTACAAGCGCGAATCATCTTTCGTCAAAACTGCCTTTGATTAAGCTTACCTGCTGTTTTTATAATCATAATGTTGATGATGTTTCTGAATTTTTCAAAACTGTCGCATATAACCGCGGTTTAAGAGTAGAGTTTTTCCAGAGTAAGGAAAAGGCGCTGGAATGGTTGAGGTCTTAATAAAAATATTCTAAAAACGTTCTCTTGACAAAACTTCCAAATTTAAAATTTTTAGAATATGGGATGGAATTATTGTTGAGCTATGGCAACGGCGGAAAAATTTAATTTTCAAGCGGAAATCCAGCAGTTGCTGGACATTGTGATTCATTCGTTGTATAAGGATAGAGAGGTTTTCATCAGGGAGCTTATTTCTAACGCATCCGACGCCTGTGAAAAAGTCAGGTTTATGCAATCGGCGGGAATTACGGTCATTGAGCCGGAAAAGCCGCTGCAGATAAATATAAGCACAGACGAGATTAAAAAGACTTTTACCATTGAAGACACAGGTGTTGGAATGACAAAGAGCGAGTTGATAGAAAATTTGGGAACGATAGCGCAATCCGGGACGAAAGCGTTTCTAAAACAATTTCAGGAAACTAAAAAGGCGGATGCGGAATTAATAGGCAGGTTTGGGGTTGGTTTTTATTCTGCCTTTATGGTTGCAAAAAGGATTACGGTTTTGACCAGGTCCTATAAACCCGATGAAAAGGGATGGAAATGGACGAGCGAAGGCGCAGGCGGTTTTGAAATTGAAGAATACCCGGAAGCGCAGCGGGGAACAAAAATTATAATTGAATTGAAGGACGACGCTGCTGAATATGCAAAATCAGAAACTGTTGAGCCAATAATAAAACGGTATTCAAATTTTGTGCAATTTCCTATTGAACTTGATGGGAAACGGTTGAATGTAATTCAGGCTATCTGGTTAAGAAATAAAAACGAGGTGAAGGAGGAAGAGTATAACGAGTTTTATCGGTATATAAGTCGGGACTTTGAACCGCCATTAATAAAATTCCATCTTCACTGCGACGCCCCACTCTCTGTGCATGCGTTATTGTTTGTCCCCAGGCATAATCCGGAGGCTTATGGTTTTGGAAAGTTTGAACCATCCGTAAATATTTACAGTAAAAAGGTCCTTGTTCAGGCAAAGTCAAAAGAGATATTGCCGGAGTGGCTGCGGTTTCTAAAAGGAGTTGTTGATAGCGAAGACCTGCCGTTGAATATCTCCAGAGAATTTGTTCAGGACTCATTATTATTGATGCGTTTGAAACGAATTCTGACAAATAGATTTATAAAATTTCTGGAAGAGATAGCGAAGAATGAGCAAACAATTTACCAGAACTTCTACAATAATTTTGGTCGGTTTATTAAGGAGGGAATTATCAATGATATAGATTATAGGGAGACTCTTGCGGAATTTCTCAGATAAGAATCTTCAGCGTTAGAACAGGGTAAAACAACCTCGCTTGCTGAATATGTAAAACGAATGCAACCTGAGCAGAAGGAGATATATTATTTGCATTCTGCTGACAGGAAGTCTGCCGAGGAGAGCCCATTTTTTGAGGCGTTTAAATCTAAAAATATAGAGGTGTTGTTTGTGTATGATCCTTGGGATGAATTTGTGATGGAGACATTGCGCGAATATGACAAGAAGCTCATAAAATCCGTTGAACACATAGAGATTGAGTCGGCAAAGACAGAAGAAACCGGTTTAACAACCGAAGAGGCTCAACAACTTGCCAACTGGATGAAAGAAACGCTTAAAGACAGGGTTGGGCAAGTTAAGGTATCAAAACGGCTGGTCAAGAGTCCGGCGCTTGCGACCGACAGCAATAAATTTATCAGCGCAAGTCTGCACAGGTATTTGAAGACAATCAATCCTGAAAAAAACTTTACAGAGTCTTTAATCCCGGACATTGAAATAAATCCACATCACCCTTTAATTATTCAGCTTAATGAACTGCGACACAAAGACCAGGACGTAGCATTAAAACTGGCTGAACACATTGTTGACGCCGGTCTTTTAATAGGCGGGTTGATGGAGAATCCACAACCTGCGATGGAAAGGCTGCACAACCTTTTGATTCAGGTTTTAAAGGCAAAATAATTTTGAAAGGTTCTATTAGCTGATTGGAGGGGTTGGGATCTGTTTTTCAATTCTTCCAAGCAGTTTGGCGCGTTTGCTGAAAGGCAGAAAGGCGGCATCGGCTGCGTTTCTGATAAGTTGTAAGATTTCTCTGCGAGTGATTCCCGGGTTTAATCGGCTGAGCAACATAAAGTTATCGGTTAAAGAGGCGCAAGATATTCCGATGTTATCCGTGTTTACAGTGACTTTAATTCCTGAGTCTAAATAATCCTTTAAAGGATAAAATTTCTCTTTATCCGATTCAGACCCTTTGATGTCAAGCGAGTAACCTTTTATCTGGTAGTTAGCGTAAGGACACATTTCAATAGCGATTTCTCTGTCGGCTATTGAGCGCATAAGTTCAGGAGATTTCCAGAGGCTTAACGAGTGGCCGAGTCTGCGGGCGTTTAGATTAAATACCGCTCTCCATATCGCCTCTGCGTCATCATTCTCTCCGGCATGGACGGTCAGGGCAATGCCGCACCTGTGGACAGGGACAAATTCTTCTACATAATAATTTGCGCGGGTTTCTTTATCCTCGTAACCGGCAAGATCGACTCCAACCACCCTGCATTCATCCTCATTTTTCCAGTGTTCAAACGAAGTTACTGCAAGTGCAAGGTGTTTTGAAATTCCAACTCTGTAATCTCCATCTTTGCGTCGCGTTGCGATTAAAATTAAATTGATATGACAATATCTCAATGGGTTAGAATTTTTTGCTCTGTTCATACAATCCTGAAATGTCTCTCTGATATCTTTTAAGACATCCCAGGATGAGCGCTTTTGAGAAGGGTCGGCATAATTTGCAGGTGAACATCTTATTTCTGCGTAAACTATATTTTCGTTCAAAAGATGTTCATATAAGAGCTCACATTGTTTTTTTAAGCAACCGCGGTCTTTTAACAGGTTTGAGCCGGTTGCATCTCCAAGTTTTACATAATCTGTCAAAGAAATCGGTCTGGAGGGCAGATTCCATTCTTTTGGAAATTGCGGTTCAATAAGAGGGGGTAGTTTGTCGGGTGCTTCTGCCGAGTTTCTTACTTTTTTTAATAACTCACTGTGCGTCGCAAATCCGCCTAAATGACAATGAAGTTCAATCTTTGGCAGTGTTTTTACCCAATTATAATCATTGTATTCAAGCGGTTGGTTTAACCAGTCTAAATCGGATTTTGTCCAGGTCGCCAGAACGGTGAATGGCAATTCACTTATTGTTTCAAATGATTCTGAAATGCGTCGGCTACGCTCTATTACCTCTTTGATTCTCTCTCTTAAACTTTTCCCGGTTGCTTTTACCTTAATAATCCCGTTTTTTTCATAAACTATATCAAGTGGATACTCCTGCGGAGAAATGTTTTTAAACTGGCTCCAACCATCTTCAGACCCGAGCCGTATCCAGACCAGTTCATTGTTATTTTTTGCCTTGTAAATTTCGCTAATCTCCTTGGGTTGCTGATCATTCGGTCTGTTGCACAATATATGGAACAGGAGTTTACTGCCAAATAGTTCAGCCGCCTTTTGCATCGCAGCAGCCATTGTTTT
>JBAMMJ010000195.1:13369-22694 GCA_039793825.1 Verrucomicrobiota bacterium
CCGCCTGAAAGACATACATACGGCAGAGAAGAAGTAGATTTTTTCTTCTCAATCATCCATCTATACAAAACCTCTTCAAATTTAAAATGGTCTTCTTCCGTCTTAAAATCCTTAAAACCCGCAACCTGAGTTATTGACAACTTTACCTCTGGAGCCTCGCGCTTAAAGAATTCTATTATTTTGTCCAATTCTATTTTATCAGTGTCCGTTGTGATGATATGGACTTCTGAAAACTCAACATCCGGGAATAGAAAGGCTTCCGGAACGATTGCCCACGAGGTGCCAAGAGAACACAAAAGAATATTTTTAGCAGCAATACTCATAATATCTATTTTTCAGCAAAATAGAATCATTGCCGCTGCTGAATAATTCATTTTGTCTTCATTAATTCTATGAGGGTTTGTTGAGGTGATAATTTTCTTGTTTTCTTTCCAAGAACCCTGTTGTGTGGGGCTTCTATGAGGGCAAGTCTAAGTTTTGAGTCAATAAAAACTGGTCTAAAATGGAGCGCACTTGTCTTACGCGGGTCTGCTGAACCAAGCGGACTGCCAATCTTTCCCTCTTCAGGTTTCAACTTTTTATCTTTTCTCATCTCTTTCAGTCTCTGGCCGGCGAACTCACATAATTCAACCCAGTCCTTAAAAGTAGAGTCAAACAAATGAATTTTGAATCCTTTTAATTCTAACTCTTTTTTCAGTTCTTCCCACTTTTTCAAGTCCAACTTATATTCATCCGAATAAAACGCCCCTGCTGCGCGGGTTGAGCGAAATCCAAAAGCGCCAATTGAAAAGAATGCTTTTAAAGCGAGGTCAAGTTTGCTATTTAACGCTGAATTTAATTCGCGTCTGTAAGTAATAAATACCTTCGCCGTTGCACCCGGGGCTATTGCGCCATTTTCTTGCAACCTATTAGTCCTTCCGCAGAAAAATCCGAGGAGATAAGTGAGCGGTTTTACACCGTCTTTTGGAATTTTACTGAACCAATTTCCGGACGTGGTGTTGTCTTTTCTGCTAATTTCTTCAACCCTTACAATAATGCTTGAAGCCTTGCCGCTATCGCCTGCTGCGCCGCCAAAAACAGCCTCTTCTTCATCGCGCGAACCGCCGAGCGCTCTAAACCACCAGCGCAACTGCCCGCGAATTTCTGGCACTCTTATCTCTGCTTTGCTCGGGTTCGCGCCACCGCAAAAACAGGGCGTTAAAAAATGAATAGTAAATGTTCTGGTTTTCATAATTCAATATGAGGATTTAGTGTTTTGCCGTATTCTATCCACGGTTTAATAAGTTCCGGTTTATTTTTCTTCCAACGTTTAACTGTTTCTTTTTTTCCACTATCCTTTAATGCCAACAAAAACGCTTTTTTCTCATCATCCTTCATATCCGAATATTTTTTAGCCTGCTCTGCAAACTGCTGGTCGGAAAGTCGCATATAATCCCTTTTTAGTTTTTCAACAGGGTCAATGGTTTTAGCCTCTTCAATTTCTTTCACCTCCTTTTCATACTCCCGTAATTTCTCACAAAAAAACTCGTTGATTTTCGTCTTAAACTGTTCTGTAACGTCTTCAAACCAACCGTAACCAGCTGCAGTTTTTGCCCCTATTCCAAAATTTTTCAAACCTTCTGAAAGCCATTTCCTTGCCGCTTTTAAAGATTCCTGCGTGGCATTTTTAAGCGAAAAGATAGGAAAGGCAAATAGATGCCCGGCTGCGATTGCCGGAAATTTAACAGGATTTGGTTCTTCATCGTCAGAGGCGATGTTCAATTCTCCATTGTAATATTGCGTATGATGACAGGTAACAACATCAACCTCAATTACTACATCTTTAAGTATGTTGTTTTGTAAACACATAAGTTTAAAATCTGTTAAATCAAAATAGACCGGGTATGCGGGCAGAAAACTGACGGTTCCGGCAAAAGCCCCAAAATCTTTAAAATGTTTTGGTTCTTTTTCAAAAATACCCTTTGAGACAAATTGTGAAGCAACTCGTTGAGAAATTACATCCCATTTTTCAGAACCGATCGCATAAACAAAATCGGATATAAAAACACCGTTCTTTTTTTGAGGATTCCAATCCTGTTCTCCCCAGCCGAAAACAATGGCAATCTGTGTTAGCATTTCTGCAAGCGAGCTGTCGGGAGAATTTCCTGAGGTCCTTGCTTCAAATAATTCTTGAATAGCCATCCGTCTTGCGCATCCTTTCACGGCGCTACCCGGGATATAGGGTATGCCAAATCTATCAAGACACAGCCCGGCATTTTCCATTACACCGCCGCTCATATTAATCATCATCCTTGACTTTTGTCGGGCATAAATTATCTCTTGCTCAGCAGATTTTTGACCTGCCCTGTGAATCCACAGGTTCCAGAAAACGCACTTGGATAGGTCGGTTTTCAGCCCTGCTAACTTATTAAAAATTTTATCCCTATCTTCTTTTTTGCAGCGGGGATCAACAAATCGGTTGTAGAATAATGACCGATTCTGGCATCCTGTTAAATCATTTCCAAGACAGGTTAACGTCTCCTTAAGCCCTATGTATCCATAGCTGATTTCGTTCGTTTTCATAACCTCTACTCCTGACTGTTCTCCATTGCGAATCTTTTAAGATAACTCAAATAATGCAACGCCTCATCCGTCGCTTTTTGAAGGTCATAGAATGAAACATTTGTTAATCTATCCAGCAATTTACTCGCGTTGGTGCAACCTTTTAAAACATCAATACCAATCTCATCGCCTGATAGATGTTCCGCGATGCAGTCCATAATCTGTTTCATCTTTTCGCGGGCATATTTTTTTTGTCCATTTTCGCTTTCTCTCATCTCGGTCGCAAACGCCAGAGTTGCCAATAAACCGTTATTGACTATCAACGCGGGGATACGGTTCACATCTGATTTTGAAATATCCTTTGCTTTCTTTAATGCGTTTGACGCTCTGATCTGGTCAAGGTTTTTCATAACTCCTCCTTAACTTAATTTAACTGAACACCATCCAAGACCTGTTGATGCATCGCCGCCGAACTGGAAAATTCTGTCCTTTATCGCGCCCTTAAAAGTCTCGTAAGCCTCTAAAGGTTTTTTATCTTTGAACGGTTTTCCGCGTCCTTTCAAAAAGTGAACGACGGAGTAGAAAATTGTCTCGCTTGGTACATCTTCCTGATTGAACAGAGCGCCGCCTTCGGCTGTCCCTGTTTCATCGTTGATACGAACATGCTGCGAGACCTCGCAAGAATTTCTGGCAAAGTAACTCATCATACCGTCGCTCAAAACAACTAACCTTTTTGAAACATCCGACCAGACAAGTTCTTCCGGCATCAAGTCCTGAAGTTTATTGCCAAGAGCCCCTACTTTGTCATCCATCAGAGCTGTAAAGGCGTATTCTTCAAGAACAATTTTATTATTCACGAGGACTATGGAATCTTTTCCTGCAATCGCTACGCCATCCTTCAAACCCGACTTTTCAAAATCAGGCAAGACAGCCTTCTCAATCACTCCATCTCTTACCGCGCGGTATAAAATCAATGGCGATGTTATCCAGGCGAAACTTCCTTTTGCAGACCGCACAGGAAAAGCCAGCAATTTAGCCTCTGAAAACTGGACTGCGCCGGCAAAACTAAAATTATTATTATCAGAGCCAAAAAGCCATGCTGCCTCGCTACAATTATTTTCTCCTGCAACCCTTACCTTTTTCTTTTTCTCTTTTTCAGATACTTCAATCAACCTGTCGTTCCATTGGTCTGCAAAAACACCTTTTAGTGATGAAGCGGGGATAATCGGAAACCCGGTGTGCCGCTCCCGCAGAACTGGTTGGTCTATTGCCCCGACGCTTGCGCCTGTTCCGATATGCAACGGGGTGCGCGTGAATATCATCATCAATTTTGTTTCCATAATGCTCTCCTGTTTTCTGCTTTGTTATTGTTCATTAATTGATTCTATTTTCTAAAATCTCAATCACCAGGACGTCACTGTATGTCCTTTTTCATCATTGGTTTTTAGAGAAAAACTCAAAAGTGCCGCAAACACCTAAACCAAATCCTTTTTCGCCCAACAGCGTGCTTCTACGATTCTTTATCGTTTTGCCAAAATCTTTTGCATCAGGTCTGTCGTGCCAATTTAATGCGTTGGCAAGATTGGCTGCGTCCTGTTCGGAATCTGCTTCAAAATAATAGACCGATCCTGCTGGCACAGCCAGATGCGCCGACATAGCGCCTGCCTTTTCCCCTGTATCCTCATCGCCAACTGTCCAGCCGGTAACAACAACGGGTTTAGGGACAAGCGCTGCGACAAGACGCGCTGAAATTGACGGTAGCGCTCGCACTCTTTTGCGCCACTCTTCGCGGGATTCACCCTTCTGTCTTTCGGTCTCTCCTGTCTTTAGCAATACTCGTCCCTCCTGTGGGTCTATCCAGTTGGGGAGCCAGCCACCGGGATGATACTTTATTCCATTTGATATATCAGCTGGAATCTCCGGGTAAACAGCAGGCGTAAGCAATATCCACTTAACAAGGTATTTTTTGTTGCGCTGGTTAAAGCCGCTTGTTTTGCCCCTGGGAAGTGGCAGAGACCCGTCTTTCTCAATAATCTTTGCTGTGCACATCCGCTGTTGCCCACCAACAATAATCAATTTCCCTTCTCCATTAAGAAGCGCGCTTACGAGGTCGTTTCCGTATTGACTATGATTAAACTCCTTATCTTTTGCCTCGGCAAAAACCCCCAATCTCCATTCCTCTTTTAATCTCAAATAATGGGCAGAATAGATTTTTCCTGCCGCTTCTTCTCCTCCGGTGGTTCCAGTTTCAGGGTCAATTGCTATTCCTACTGAATGTTCAACTTCGGAAAATGCGTCGTCATTTATTCCCTCTCTCTCTTCAACCGCCTCGTCTACCCCATTCAAATATTTTTCAAAAGCCTCTTTTGACAACCACGCCTTAGCCTCTGTTTCTTTAGCTGGTTTTTGAATGCTGGCAACCGCATATTCAAGAGGGTCGGGCAAACTTGATTCAATTGAATCAAAAATATCGGTCGGCAATAACGATGGTATCAGGGTCTTGTCATTCAAATCTAATGGTCTCGGGAAATACCATTTGAACTTGTTTTCCCCATCATTCTGGACACTGACAGGAAATGGACCCGCCGTTTTTAAACAGCCATATTTTTTATCCCGCTGGTTATCGTCATAGCGGCCGCTTTTGCCCCGTCTGTGCAAATGCACTTCTGTAAAGCCGGCTCTATGCAATGCGGCGTGAAATGCCCCGTTGATTACTGTCGGCAATGGGAATGCCGCGCCGTGACCTGCGAGCGAGCCCTCCATCGGGCGTCCATCCCGGAAAAATAATACATCTATCGGTTGCAATAATATTGTATTCATAAATTGCCTGTCGGCTGAGTTATGGTTTGATTTTCTAAATCTATCTCTTCCCTATCCAATTCTACAATTGTTTCCCCTGCCCTATATGTGAAGGCGATCGTCTGACACAACCCTATTACGTCTTTGCAAATAAACTCGGATAGCGACAACTTTGACCGGTCGTGGTAATCTTTCAGGTTATTCAAATATAGATTAAGCCAGGAGAGAATGTCTTCTTTCAACTCCTCCGCTTCTTTGCCTTTCAAAAAGGACTGCCTTTTCAATGCCAGGGCAAAATCTGCCTTTACAATGTCTAAAACCGATTCTTCAAACTCCTCGCAGCGTTCAATCAAACCAGAACTTTTTGAAAGTTTTGTTACATCGGCGAGATATTTTTCTAAAAACTCACAAATTTTATGTGGAAATCGGACGCTCAATTTTTTGCTATCAATAGCTGCGGCAATCCTTGCGAGCAATTCCAGTCCGGAACTATCCCATTTGCATCCCCATTTAAGGATTTCGCCTGATCTTTTACACAACGTTATCGCAATTGCGGATTTATTTAATTCTTTCTTCGCGCGTTTCTCTGCTGCTTTAGCCTCTTTAACAACATCCTGCAATGGGGCTTTGTAATGCGCTATTGCAACACCGACCGAGCAGTCTGCCGCTGGACCTGGAACAATAAACGGAATGGGTTTATCACTATAATCTGTGTAGTCTAATCGCTTTAAAAATCCTTCTGAATAGGTGTCAATCAATGTCTCCTCCGCTGCCAACTTCTGAAAATAAGGTTGTTGTGTTTTCTCTTTTTTATGCCTCTGACTCAATGCCTGCGCGTACTTTGTCAGGAAATTCTTAAGATTTGCATCGCCTCTAAACGCCATTCTTAATGCCTGGGCGCAGGGGATTGCGGTGTCAAACGGTAGAATTGCCAATACATCGTCGCCGCCAGCGTAAATTAGCCTTCCGTCAAACACCTCCACAATAGGCTTCACACAATACAATGCAAAATTGCTCAATGCGCCGCTGAATTGTAAGTGATAACTTGGTGAAAGCGGTCTCTGGGTATTTAAGAAACTTTCAAATCGTGTTCTCAATCCCCCTTTGCCGTCGGGATTTTCATACCGTGTAAAATATTCTAAAGCCCCGCTCCTGTTGCCGCTTCCATCAGTATAATCCGCAAGTTGATAGATAAATTTTGGTGTCTTTTCGCCGCTAATCCATTTGCCAATTTCATCTCCATCAAGCGAAAGCACAGCGAAATATTTTTCCTCCATTTTTACATCATCTGCGGTGTTATCATCGCCGCAGTCCTTAAAAGGTGTGTGCGCGGCGATGCCGTAAGTGTTTGGCATTTTAAAATACCGGGCGCTTGTTTTAAGATTCCAGGGAGATTTTGAAAGATATGCCAGGTGCCAGATTCTTTTAATGAGGGTGCTTGCGCAGAGCCAGTCATCGTGTCTGAATAGCGAGCCGATTTCACCATATTTAACATCTCTTTGAGAACCTCCTATCCTTCCTGCAAGTATATCGCATCTCTCCTTCCAGACTCGGCCACCTGCGACAGCCTCTTCTCTGCCGGTCAATGAGTCTTTGTTATTAAAAACACCGACCTCCCAACCCCCGCTTGCAGAAGTAAACTCGCGCGTATGTCTGACGGCATCAAGGCACCAGCCGTTGTATGCAACAAAAATTGACCAGGCGACGCCTATGTTGTTGAGTTCCCTCTTCAAATTATCGGTATAAAATCGCCTATCCCGGTGGTTCAGTGGCATCTGTTCGGTAGCCATTTTAATAATATTTTCCACACGGTCTCTGGCTATCTGAATTGGCATCTTCTTATCAAAACATTCAGCAAGGTCTATTGCCTCTTTTATTGTTTCGCTCCAGGGCGTTATCTGGTAGGAGATGGACAGAAATTTTTCAACCTGCGCGCTAAATTTTTCTTTTCGGCTCTGTTTTGTTATTCCGCCTTCGTCGTCCATCAAACCTGCCTCCTCGCAGACATTCCAGACCGCCTTTGCAATCCTTCTCCATTCTTCTTTTATTGAGTTTTTGACCTTATCCGCCAACTTTTCAGCAACCCCCTGTGGAACAAGCGCAAGAAACACATTCGGCAGATTCGGGGTCAACAAATCCTCCTCTTTATACTCAAACGATTCCCAGACCGATTTAGAACCAATATTTACCTTGCTCCACAACTCGTCGCGCCAGTGCAAATCAAACAGCGGCTGACCATACAGGTTTGGATAAATTACGCTGTCAGGACCGACTTCTTCTGAAAGTGATTTCAATCCTGCGGCTATCAACCAGGACAATAAATAACTACCGCTCCACAAATCCCTGATGCTTCTCGCTGCGGCGATAAAATCCTGGACCGGTCCGATCTGAAATTTTAAAAACGCTGGCTTTAGTTTATCTCCTTCCATACACCCGGCAAATGCTGAACAAATCTGAATATGCGTCCAGATTGTATGGTCTGGAATTCGCGTGTCGGCTGGCAAAAACCCAAGTCTGTAGTCCTTTTCAATGGCGTTCTTTTGCCACAACCGCCAGTGAGCAAAAAACCTTGCGCGCCATTTTTCCTCATCTGTTTTAAAATTCTGTAATGACTTTTCATCCAGACAGGGTTGAACGGAAGTTTCGCCTTCTATGCCAAGTTCGGCGCTTGGAAACTCTTTATGAAATTGCAAACAAAGTTTTTTACCTTCCGGGTGTCCAAGCGGATGAATAAATCCGCTCCTTACACCATCAAAAGCGCACTGTAAACCAGCGGCTTTAGAAGATGGAAAAGGCAACCTGTCGGCAGCAGAAGCTGCCCAATCAGGGTCTTTAAGGTAATTACTGATTTCTTCTTTTGTAAAACCGGCCTGTGTTAATGCCGATTCAGAACGCTCTTCGTGCGTTTTAATGTCCAGACATTTACTCGGTGGGTCGTGCAGATATGCAGCCAACTTTCTTTTCCAATCCGTTGCCATAAATCCTTAATTGTTTAAAGTAGTTAAAATCTTTAACGTAATTATATGGGTCTTTTTGTCTGAAAGTGAGAAATTTGACGTCCGGTGTCGTTCTTTCTCCAATTGTTTGTAACTTGTTGAGGCCATTGTATTTGTTTTTTATAGATAATTGTGACAAATGTCAACAGTATAAATTTCTATTTTTAATATTTTGGGCAACGGTATAATTTTTACCAAAAAGATTTACCAAAAATAGTGCACATATTTAAAATTGTTCTATTTTAGAGATGGCAAATAATAAATTGGTGTTATGAAACTTTTCTTAATGCGCCATTCTGATGCTACGGGCGGGGCTGACGACAATCTTCGCAGTCTTTCTGAAAAAGGCGTAGAACAAAGCCGTAAAATAGGAAATTTTCTGAAGAACGTTGGTATTGTATTTGACGCTGCGTTTTCGAGCCCACTGTTGCGCGCGAAACAGACCGCGGAGATTGTTGTTTCATTCACAAACAAAGAGCCTTTAAACGTTGTTGTAACCGACGCCCTGTTAAACGAGGCTTCTCAAAAAGAGTTTTCAAGGTTTTTAAATGATTTGCTTGCTTACGAAAATGTATTGCTGGTGGGGCACTCGCCCTCTATTGAAGCGCGGTTAAGCTTTTTGCTGGGGACTGCATCCCCGGACTCAATTAAATTTGCAAAAGCAGCCGTCGCCTGTATTGAAACCTCAGATGGAATGACTGGCTCGCTGCTTTTCTTTGTGAATCCAAAAATCCTGTAACGGCGATTGAAATAGCTCAACAAACCTCTTTTATTCTAAAATATATTCCTGATTAACGCTCACTGAAATATAAAATGGATTTATCGCAGAAAATCGTAATCATTGCTGATAAAGTTTCAGGAAATAAACAAATAAAAAACCAGAGTTCGTTAGTTCGTAACAGGATTGAGAATAAATTAATATACCTAAATCACTAACATTGAACTCAACTGTTAATTCCATAATCGGTCAAAATACAACCTGATTTTTG
>JBAMMJ010000196.1:0-3024 GCA_039793825.1 Verrucomicrobiota bacterium
GCCAGAAACGACCAGCCCGGCAACCAGCAGTGCTATTACTATAACCCTTTTCATAAAACAGCTCCTTTCTTGATAATAATATATAACCCTCAGACAGCGGTTGTCAATAAATTCCCGGGTCTGGTCCAGCAAGGAACCTGGGCAAGGGGGAGAGGATTGGTCTTTAGTGCGGAATTGGGTTTTGGTCTGGCAGGGGCAGGGTAAGCAGGTTTGGGAACGGTTTTTTGGACCGGCATGGTGGGGATGGTTAAATCCGGGGTGAAAATCTGTTAGATAGTTAATCTCAGGGTGGCCTGGGGGACAAGCCCCAGAGCGGCTGGGGGGCTAGCCCCGGGCATACCCCCGAAATCAGAGCCTGGAACAGTAATATCTTGATAAATATAGACTTAATAATAATTTATTATAAAAAATATATGTGCATAGTTGTGCAACTGTGCACCAATCCCTTGAGCAGATTTTTTGGCGGAAATGCCGTAAAACCAAAAACCCCACTAACCTTCACGCATCACCTTATGCACCCGCGCTGTATGCCGGGCAGCACTTCTGCCCAACGGTTCCGGTGTATGCGAAGTGCGAGGCGAAGCCAAGCATTTGGGCGGAGCGAAGCGTAGCCGTATGTCCGCTGTTAGGCGATGCAACCTTATATTACATCCCTTAAGCCATCCCAATTTTGTAACACCTCTCTGAAGAGCGTTGTATTTCCCTGGAGAGTGACAAAGTCAAACCATTCCACAGCCTCCTTTATGCCCATGAGACGGGGTAATATCTTTCCCCTTTCGGACAACCCAACGAAACTTACTAGTAATGCTCGCATTTCGTTGTAGGAGTTTTTGATCTCTTCTAAATTTTTTACCTCTCTATTAAGTTCGTTAAGCCCGTTTGTGAAATACACCTTTATCTGGATTAGCGCTATCAATTCATTAGAATTGTAAATCACTATGTCGGGGTAATATCTCTTCCTACCTATAGTCACACGCGAACTCTGACCTATTCGGAGGTTGTTATTAACGAACTCCCATAGGTCTGGTGTAATTTGCCTTTGAGAGAATGAGCCACCTAATAGATGATACAACAATCTAAAAATGAGGTATTCAGATAACCCAGTAAATCCGTTTGAGTTGCCTTTAAATTCCTTTAAGTCATTGAAGAATTGGAAATATATATCATGAATATCAGCACATGTAAGGTTTTGACAATTTGCTTTAAGATAACTGTCCACCTCCTCGAGAAACTTCCTGCCGATATTTGAAGTATCAGTATTAGTCATCCTTACCCTCTCCTTCTCTAATGGTTGTTTCGCCTAACTTGTTCATATCAGCACTTAGGGTGCGGATACAACTCCATTTTGGAATGATATCAGCACCTGGTGCGGATATTTTATCTGTATAGCCAGAACCTCTTAACCTGATAAACCCATTTTCCTTTCTACCTGTGCGCCTGCCTACCGCCTCAGCGGGGCAGGCAGGTGTCCGCACCTGTCTGCGTGCTGTCGCACAGCACAGGCAGGCGCAGACAGGTCTAATTTGAATCATTTTATTTATGATAATTTAATTATTAAAAAGTCAAGCAAAATCTTTTGGCAGATAAGTTCATTAATTTAAATCAGTTACCTGATTTTTGCCGAAATTATGGGGGGTGGGGGATGGTTGTCAGGGCAGGGTTTTGGCGGTATTTGAACATCAGGGTTTCCCTTGGTCCCTGGGCTTCGGAGTCTCACTGGATTTAAACGGCAATCCGACAGGCTGATGGGTGGGTTGGCGGGAAATGGAGGCGGGGCGGATAAGCGGGCACGGCTGGGGCTATAACCTGAAACCATTCATCCTGGGGTTCGGGATAGAATTAGTTCCTTGCTATATGCAAAGATGCTGAAGATGCCGCCGGTGTGGATGAAGATTACCAGTTTATATTTACGATTTTTTAAGTCCTGAAGCATTCCATAAAATGCCTTGCCCGTATAAACTGGCTCAAGAATAATCCCCCTTTTGGCAATGGATTTTATGGTCTCGATCTCTTGAGGATATGATATGCCATAGCCTTCACCGACAAAACCATCAATTAAGGCGATGTCATGATTTTCAATTTCAGATTTTAGATTGAATTTAGCGATTGCATTATTACAGATTTCAAGTATTTTATTCTTGAAGTATTCAATTGTATCACAGATTATTACGCCATTCAGGTCAACATTGAGTTTTAATAACTTCTTTCCCAAAAGCAATCCTGCATAGGTGCCGCCTGAACCAACCGCACAATAGACCGCCTCAATCTTCTGCTCTTTAATAAAGTTAGCCATCTCCCCCATGCAATCAATATAACCAAATGCACCAATCTCATTAGAACCACCTTCAGGAATTATATAAGGCTTTCTTTCTGTTAATTTCCTTGCATAATCGGTCATTATCTCCAGCCGATTTTGATACTCTTCAGGCGTGATAAACTTAATCTTTGCACCAAGAAGTTCGTCAAGCAAGAGATTACCTGTATATTCTTCCCCACCCTTTTTCCTCAATAATAAATGGCATTCTAAACCGAACATCTGGGCGAATGCCGCTGTGGTCCGACAGTGATTTGATTGCACTGGTCCACAGGTGATTATCGTATCGCATTTTTTGCTTTTCGCATCTGCAATCAAATATTCAAGCTTCCGTGCCTTGTTACCTGAAATGAGTAACCCATTCAAATCATCCCGTTTAATAAAAATTTTCGTCTTTTCTAAGACACCGGGTAGTTCTTCAATGGGTGTTTGGGAAGTGATTTTTAAAGGTTTCAAGATTGGCATAGTGAATTATATCTAAATTCAGGTAAATTTCCACAGCAATGACAATCTGCTGATAGTTTACAGTAGGTAACAGTTAAGTTTCCCCAAAAACTCTAACATATATGATGCCATTTTATACTCAAAATTTAAAACTTGTCAATAAACAGAGCCGACGGGCAATCGTGCGGAGCGTCAATTAACCATTTTGACCACCGTGGCAATCACGGCTTCGGCAATCGTTGCCTTCAGAATTGGGGTTGCTATAT
>JBAMMJ010000197.1:0-19402 GCA_039793825.1 Verrucomicrobiota bacterium
GATTTTTCGCCCAGGCAGCCTCATTATGTCCCGGGTCTGCGGGTTTATCCTCACCGTAGCTTATTGTATATATCCGTGTTCCAGAGACTCCGGCATTGATCAAATACTCTCTTGCAGCGAGTGCCCTGCGTTCACCTAATGCGCGATTATACTCCTCGGTGCCACGTTCATCGCAATGACCCTCTATTTGAATTTTAGTTTCGTTGTTTTCTTTTAAATATTTAGCCACAAAATCAAGCTTTGATTTTTCGCTTTCTTTAATGGCAGACCTGTCAAAATCAAAATATACAATCTGTGCTCTGAAAAATTCCCTGTCTGGTATCATATTTTCCAGACCTTTTGGTTCTGGGAGGTCGGTTGAAGACTGTATTTTTGTCAGATCGGTCGCCGAAGGTGTTCCTCCTGGTTGAATTGGCGGCATTGTTGGTTCTGTGCCTTGAGTAGACGTTGTTGTTCCAGGGGTAGCTGCGCTGGGCAATTGAGTTACGGTGGGTTGTTTTTTAGAACTTTTACAACCGATTGTTGCAATCGCAAAAGTTATGCAAATCGCAAATAATCCAATCTGTCTAATAGTTTTCATATATTTTAAATATCTATTTTTACATTTTATAAACCTAAATCGTCAATTAATTATTTAGGCAGGAGCAATATAAACTCTGCGCGACGATTTTTTGCCCAGGCAGCTTCATTATGCCCGGGGTCAGCAGGTTTATCTTCACCATAACTTATGGTGAAAATTCTATCTCCGCCTATACCTAAATTTATGAGATACTCCCGCACTGCGAGCGCTCTGCGTTCGCCAAGCGCGCGGTTATATTCTTCGGTGCCGCGCTCGTCGCAATGACCTTCAATCTGCACCTTTGTTTCGGGTTTTTGTTTCAAAACGGCGGCAACTGCTTCTATCTTGCTCTTTTCAGAAGCACGAATTGCCGACCGATCAAAATCAAAATAGACTGTGTTTGCTTTAAATGTGTCCCTATCCGGAATCATACCTTCAATCAAATCGCGACTCCCCAGAGGAACATTTTCGCCAGCTGTTGTAGGTGGTGATAGCGGAACAGCGGTGGCTTTTTCAGTGCCGATTCCGGCTAATCCTTCCTTTCCAAAACCTGAGACTTCATTTGTAATCGGTTTTGAAATTCCAGGAATATAGGTCAATGGGGGCTGTGGTTTTCGTTTGCATCCTGCTGCCACAAAGACCAACATCACCGCGACCAGAATAAGTTTAAAATCAATAATTATTTTCATATTCACAATTTTTTAATAAATCATCCACACAAAAAAATAAAACAAAATTTATTTTGCCCAACTGGGTTGGGAACAACTTCCAGAAACACGGTTACAATCTTTTATCCGTTTTGTATAAACGTCAAGCAAAGATAACATGCGGGCTCCGCGCGCTGTGTTGCGGGTAAAAATGATTGTTCTTGAATTTGGCGCCCAGGACGGGTCTGCGCCTGAAGCAAGGATTTTGGCTTCTCCGCCAGTTGCCGGCACCACACAGACCTGGAATCCGCCCATTTGCGCTGTAAAAGCAATCATTGTTCCATCAGGCGACCAGTCTGGTTCTGTGGCGTTAATAGCGCCTATAGTTTGTAACCTTTTCATCTGACCGCCAGTGGATGGAATTGTGTAAAGCGCAGCAGCACCGCCTACGCGCGAGACGAAGCAGATTGTTTTGCCGTCAGGCGACCAGCACGGGCTTGATTCCCCTTCCCTTGTGGATGTCAATCTCTGCAATCCGCTGCCATCTATATTTGCCACATACAGGTTAGGGCTTCCTCCTTTGCTTAGAATCATTGCCACGCGCCTGCCATCCGGTGAAACTGCAGGTGATATGTTTGAACCTGAATATCGGGCTATCACCTTTCGTATGCCGGTGTTAAGTTCGTGTGAATAGATATCAGGAAAGCCTGACTTATAAGAGTTGTACACCAGCGCCATTTGCCCCGGAATCCAGCAGGGCGCCGCAACAATAGAATTGTCTTTTGTCACCTGTATCGGGTTATATCCATCAAAATCTGAAATAAAAATCTCGCTTGTTGAGCCAAAATCAACTTTGAAAGCGATTTTGGTTTGCGCAATGCCTTTAACACCGGTAAGGGTGAAAATCACATCATCTGCAAGCGCGTGAGCCTGAGAACGGATTGTTCCCCCGGAATAAGCCTTTCCTAATAATTGGTTTTTAGTCTTTGCTATGAATAATCTTCCCTGAACATTTCCATTATTGCTCCCTTCAAGCGAATAAGAAGCTGATTCAGGGTCAACTATTTTACAACCCATTACTTCAAGGTCAAATTTAAGAACAGTGGCAACTTCTCCAGAAAATCCACTCAGAGAGATTGGGATTTCCTTTGATGGGTCTGCCCATTTTTCAATTATGATTTTATGATTTTCGGTCTGTGCCGTTAGATTAATACAGGCAAACATTGCCGCAATTGTAACTGCCGGCAACCAGTTATCTATTTTAATTAATTTTTTCATCCTCTGGACAATTTAGATTTTAGGTTAAATTGAATATTAAAAGTTCTCTCAAAATCTCTTGCTTCTGGCGGAAAAGGCGGCACTGATTCAATTGAATCAAGCGCGCGCTGGACAGACGCATCCATTGCCGCGTTTCCCGAGCGTTTTGTTATTCTTGTTGAAGTTACCTTGCCGGTTCTGTGAATTACTATGCGAACCTCAGTGATAAGATTTTCATCGGTTATTTCAGACGGTGGAGTCCAGGCGCGGTCAAAAATATTCATAATTAATTGCGTGTAATTAACCATTGCCGGTCCGCCACCGCCAAAACCAGGAATATCGTTAATATGCAAACCGCCACTTGTCAAACCCGCCCCTATATTTTGAATTGCGGCATTAAACTGCTCGTAAACTTTGCTGGTCGCGCCTTTGTTTGAGGCTACTGAGGCGCTTGTCCCTTTAGCCGTTGCTGAACCTTTTCTTACAACAAGATTAGTGCTGATCTTAATCCCGGTAGACTTTTTTGGCGGCAACTTTCCGTCAATAGATACGTCGTCTTTTGTTGAATCTGTTTCAATAGTTCGCGATTGTTTTGGTGAGGTATGTGTTGCAGGTTCGGTGGAAACAGGTTCCACATTTTTGGGTGTAGGCTTTGCTGGCGGAGTCGGTTGTGGAACTGGCTGCGGCTGTAGAATCTGCTGCGCCGGTTTTGGTTGAACAGGTGCTACAATCGGCGGCAATGAGCCGCTTCCACCGCCTCGGGTTGGTCCATCTGTAACCAGTACTTTGTCAAGGTCAACTATTGTTATTTGTGTAAAGGTCTCATAATCCTGAGATTTCCTTGAAAACCCGGCAAACAAAGCAACACTTGCCAACAACACCATATGAAATAGGAGCGAACCCAGCAGACATTTTTTTTGTAGTTTATCCATATAATCTGGTGTTGTTCATCGCTTTGGTTCGGGAAAAGTTTTAAGCGCAAATCTTGTAATTCCTCTGCGCTGGCAGGCGTCTAAAACAGCCGCTACATAGCCGTAAGGGGCACGTTCATCGGCGCGGATAGCAACAAGGGTATTAGGATTTGCTTGAAACGCGGCAACCAATTCCATCTCAATCTGCTGAACAGTCATACGGCGTCCGCCAAGTCTGAGCTCGCCCTGGGCGGTGATTTCAACCGTCTTTAAATCGTTTTTATTCGGCGAACGCATTGTCTCGCCGCCCTTTGGCAGCTTCAGGTTAATGCTCTTCTCCAGCAAAGGGGTTGTAATGATAAAAATAATTAACAACACAAACGCAAGGTCAAGCAATGGCGTTATGTTTATCTCGCTCAAAGTTACCAGAGAATTGCGTTGTGAATAACGTCTCATCTTAATTCAACATTCAAATACTTAACTTTCCTAAAAATCAAAACTAATTATCCATTAGGTACTCCGCTTCCATTTTGGAGGCGAGGTCCTGCGCGAAATTATCAAGTTCAACCGTCATTGCCCTTAAATTATGAACAAGCCAGTTATATCCAAACATTGATGGAATTGCCACTAAAAGGCCTGCAACGGTTGTTATTAATGCGGCTGCAACGCCCGGAGCCATTGCTGTTAAAGTTGCTTCACCTGCCATTCCGACGTGGGCAAAAGTGCTCATAACACCCCATACCGTCCCTAATAGTCCCAGAAACGGGGCGCCGCTTACGGCTATGGCAAGAATTATCAACCCGGATTCAAGTTTTAAAGATTCCTGCGCAACCGCCGCTTCCAGCGCCCGTTTCACATGTTCCATTGATTTTAATGAAACATAACCGTTCCCGGAATGGGAGCTTGATTTTAATCTTGTATCTAAAATCTGGCATCCCTGTCTGTAAACAGTGTATAACGGACATCCATCAACCTGAACATTATTGTTATATATCTGTAAGACATTTTTTTGCTTCTGATAGGCATCAGTAAAAAGAAGATTCAATTTCTTTGCTCGCCGCATCTGAAGCACTTTTGAAGTAATAATTGACCAGGCAATTATTGAAAAAATAATCAAGAAAATAATAATAGCTTTGGCTTCTGGCGTTGCTTGCCGCCAGATATAGCCAAGTTCCATTTCAGCAAACCCAACTATCAGCGCTAACTCCACAGCTTTAATATTACGGTTCCTGATACTTTTTTGACACTATTTCTAAAACTATGCAAGAGAATTTAATATAATTTTTCAAAAGTTTATATTAGTATTTCATTATAGCATTTTTACATATACAGCCAAAACATAGGCTATTATAATAATTGTTCCAAAAATATCACAATAACAATATGATAATGAGAAAAATCACAATCTTATTTATCTGGTATTCTATTGCAGTTTTGCAGTGGCTTGATGTGAGCGGCGCTGTAGTTACAAATTTAACCAAAATCCCTAAACCGCAACCCTATAAAATGGCGAGTTTTGGCAAATTTGAACTCTTCTCATCTTCTCCTGGTGTGTTGACAAATGAAATTAGAATCTCTCCAGAAGGTGAAATTGAACGATTTAAATTTGTTAAAAACTCTAACGTTTGCGACGGTTTAAGGATAAAATTACCCATCAATTACTTTAGCTGGAACGAGTTTAGTCTTCGGTTTAAGCCTGAATCGGATGGCGAAATCACTCTTCTGTTAAGCGGTCCGTATGAAGAAAACACCAATGGCGTTTATTATAGGGAAGAAAATTTATGGGATAAAATAGAAATCGCAGGTGCAGAGATTATCAACGGCAGTTTTGAAGATGTAAAGGGGAATCAACCTGTCGGTTGGATTTCAAAAGGTGGAGTTGCAAACTCCGGTCCGATGCCGCCATTTGAAGGTAGATACTACGCACGCACATCATTTAACAGAACTCTTGAAACCCAATTCAAAGTCAAAAAAGACTCAAAAGTTTCGCTCACGATCTATGCCCGTTCAATACCATCACCAGCAGAAAATGTTATGCGCCGCATAATCTCAAAAACCACGCAGGCGCATTCTCTGGCAAAAAAGTTCACTCGCGGAGTAAACCTTACGCGGTTTCTTGAGCTAAACCCTGAGGAAAATTTCAACGAACCCTATATTCATACAGACATTCAAATGATAAAGTCAGAAGGTTTTGATCATATACGCATCCCTGTTGGCTTTCATTATTATGCTGAGGCGACAAACAATTATACTCTGAACCCGATAATTTTTAGCAAAATAGAAACCGTGATTACAAATGCACTCCTCAATGACTTGAACGTAATTTTATGTTGGTCAAATTTTGATGGATTTAGAAAGGACCCGTTAAAAAATACGAATATATTTTTCAAAGTATGGAAACAAATCTCTGAATATTACAATCTCTATCCTGAAAATCTCGCGTTTGAATTGATTGACTCTCCGCCCTCTTCAATTGACGACAAATCTTTATACCTGATCTATAAACAATCCATAGAGTTAATAAGGGAATTGAACCACGAAAGAGTTCTGTTTGTAGATGCGCCTGAAGGTTCTGTAAAATATCTTGGAAAACTTAATCTTCCATACGATGACAACAACTTAATCGTCTCCGTTAAACTCTTTGAACCGCTTTATTTTACGCATCAGGGGCTGGCTGTTGATGGAATGGAATTAAAAAAACTCTCCGGAATTGTTTTCCCAGCTCCGCCGAGCAAACAATTAGTTCTTAGCCTTGATGATTTACCGCACCAGGCAAAGGCGTTTTTAGCCGCCTACAACAATCTTCCTGCCGAGGTAAACCCCTGCTCAAAAATTTCTTTTCTTCACTATATAAAGATCGCAAAACAGTGGTCAGAATATTTTGGCAGACCGATCTATTTTGCAGGTTTTGGCGTTTCCGCGACGGCGGATGAAAATTCACGTGCAAAATATTATTCTCAATTCAGAAAAACTCTTGAGGAATCAAACATTGGTTGGGCGATTTACGACTGGAAATTTGAATTCAGATATTTTGACGCCGCAAAGAATCAACCAATGCCCGGTTTGCACAATGCATTATTTGGCAAAGAATAAAAAGAACATTGCCAATCCCTCTTTCCAGATATAAAAAACGTTGCGCGCGAATTCCATCTATCCATACGAAATTTTTCCTTAAATTGTACCGAAACAATATGGAAATTCATTCAATTTTACGACCGCCCGGCGAATAATTACAAAAAATATTCTAGAATTCTGGTTGAAAAAATGAGCCAGTTATAGCGGTTTTATTTTGCGGTTTTTAAAAAGTCCACCAACCCCTCAACTAACGTATCCTTTGTGTCATAATGCATTAAATTGCCCTGTTTAACCAATAAACCAAAGCCTTCGCCATAAGCTGGCCCGTTCATTACACAGGCGTCGGTTTTGTTCTCTTCAATTTGTTTTCTGCACAAATCAATAAACGAAATTTTTGGCCTGTCTATCTCATATTTCCAGCCGACAATCACTGCATCTGGAAACCATCCGCGAAGTTTTGCTATTATTTTTTCTGTTGGAACAAATTCAACCAATAAATTGCCGAAAGAAGTCTGATATTTAGCTGATTTTACCTCTAACAGATTACCGTCTTCATCGCGAGTATAGACCCTGCCTATCCGATAATCGCAAACAGCAGCTACGTGAAACACAGCATTATAACCACCGTCTTTTATCTCATAGAGAACATTTTTTAATGATTCGGCAGTGGTAAACTCTATTATTTGAACTGGATGTTTCAGATTTCTATAGGTTGAGTGCGCGCCCAGCAAAAGGGTAACGAAATTGCCAGCCCGATAAAGAGCATCTGCAAGTTTGCAACCGAGTTCGCCGGTTGAAAAATTTGTAATTCTGCGGACTTCATCAAGTTTTTCATACGTTGGACCAGCTGTAACTATACATTTCATATAAATCGGGAAAATATAACCCAGAATCATTATACAGACAAATATGAATGTTCAATCCCATTGGGGTTGAATATGAATAGACCGTTAAACGATACCATTGGTGACACCTCTGTAAGGAATTGAATAATGATAGAATCAAAAAAGGATTTAATTTGCTGGTTTGTGTTTTTTACTAAAGGCAAGCGGTTGTACAACCTTACAAAGCGGTGTTGCGCCTGCTTGTGCAGGCTTAACACTGCACTCCATATAGCCGCATTACAAAAATTTAAATTAATTATTTTGGGCAGATATGAATATCAGGAAAAGTCAGGTTAAAAACAATAAGTCCCTGCCGGCTCTTAAGAACCGACAGGGACAAATTGGGGGGTGGGAGTTCGCCACGCTCTCTTTCCCGATACCGGCATTAGGCGCTCATCAGGCTGCCGGTTCCCCGACGCCATTCTCCACGGCAAGCGGAGTTATCGGCCTCATAGCAGGGCCGTTCAGCGCCTTGCGGCTGCTGAATTATTGAGTGAGGCTTCTTAGCCCGCTTCAGCCAATGTTTGCGGCATCAGCCTGCGGACCAGGTAAAGACACATTTGCGAGGCATTTGCGTCTCTACCACTTAGCGCCAGGTCAGCCGCCGCTTTTGGCGGCGCGTTTGCCTGGCGCGACGGGTCTCGCGCCTCTTACCTCTCAGGTTGCTTTTTCCTCGCAAGCCTGCGGTTCCGCTTTTCGGAATCGCTGGCATTGGAAGGAAGTATCGGTTTTGCCAGACCGAGGCTCCTTCCCGGTTAAACGTCTCGTTTTGTCCTGTTTCTCAACAGGTTCTATTGGCAGCAATTTTTACCGCCAGAACACGTCTAACCGTGCTGGTTCGCAGTAGCAACCGTAAACCCTCTTGGTAACTGCGATTCACCTGCATCCGAAACCAACGCAGGTTACTTGACCCGACTCGGGATGGTTTCTAATCATCCCTAATCGCCAAGCCCCTCAATCGCGTTATGACGATGCGCGACCATCGCCAGAGGGACTGGTGAATTATGCCTTCATCAGATGGATTTTAACCCGTCTTGATAAAGGGGCTATGTCAACCAGCCTGACATAACCTTTCCCCGGTCACCCGGGATTATCCCGAGGCTTCGTTGGCAGATAATTTTTCAACCTGCCCGATGCCTCTGTTCTTTCAAAGAACTAATTTAACATTATCCGATTTTCTTCATCCGTAAACAAAAACATATCCACATTTTATTAACCATTTCTGGGCTTTAAAATTTTGCCTCAACACTCGTTTCATTCCAATAAATTCAGGCTAATTTTTGTATCCCGAAAAGTTATGAACAATAAAACTTTTATAAACTATCGCGCTGTGAATAACTTTTAAAAGTATTATCTTGAATAGTTCTGTTTTTTGTCTGAATCCTGCGTAATTTAATACGTGGTGCGTTGTTAATAATATTTGGAATTGTGATTGGTAACATTTTTTGGGTGCGGTGTTAAGAGAGCGGACGCGAACCCAACACCGCTTTGTGACATCAGAGTATAACTCACCTTTAGAAAAAAACAACCGATGGATTAGTTTGATTCTCAAATCTGGTATTTATTTTATAGATTTTGTGTCATCTGCTATAACAAAGCGCCGTCAAGCCTCCGCACTCCAAATGCCATAGCGTGCTATATGTCTCCGAAAAAATTTTGGCAAGCCTGATTTCTTGCAAGTAGCCGTTCTTAAATTCCCCGTTGTTCACAGGATTTAGTTTTTTTGACATATTTGGATAATCATACTGCGTAAAAAAATACCGCTATAAAAATGGCGGTAATTTGAACGGGTAGAATGCAGGTTTGCCAGATAATTAACTCTGTCCCTGCGTTGGTTGTATTTGCTGCTGTGCAGCAGGTGCGGCAGCTTGCGTATTCTGGCTTTTTGATTTTGCTGCCAGTTTCGCAAGTTTCTTCTTTCGTTTAATGTATGCCTTGCGGCGTCTCCGTTTTAAGATTTTGTTGTATTGTTTGCTCATAAAACTTTATATGTTATTTATTGTTATTTTAATATCTTGAAAGAATATGAACATAATATTGGGAAGATTCAACATAATTTTAATGGCTACATTGATATTGGTAGCAATGGGGGTCATTGGCTGCGCGCACAATAAAGGCGCGTCCGGGCGAAATGATTCCGCTCCAAAACCAAAAAAATCAATGTGGAAAGACGCAACACAAATCAGTTTTCACGTTGAAATGAATCCCGACGGAAGCGATCGCTGCGTTCAGGCTAAAATTTATAGAAATAATCCTATAACATTAGTTGTTGACAGGTCGCCGGTTTTACACGAAGGCTTCATTGAACGGGCTGATGTAATAGATTTTATGGGCACATATGCGATAAGAATCAAGTTTGACAGAACCGGGACCCTTCTCCTTGACAATGTCACCACATCCAATAAGGGCAGACATCTTGCAATCTTCTGTTATTTTACAGACGCCCGCTGGATCGGGGCGCCGTTGATAACACAGCGCATCTCAGACGGCGTTTTTGTATTCACGCCCGATGCAACGCGCGATGAAACCGAGCGGATTGTCCGTGGGCTTAATAACGTGGCAAAGGCGATTCAACCAAAAAAGAAGGGCTAATATGAATGGACGCAAGTTCATTAGCAAATACAGTTATATGTTAAAAGAGAATAAAATAATAAAGTGCACCATTTTATTAATCGCGCTTTTTCAAGCGATATATGGTTTTGCGCAACCGTTTTATTTGCCGACTCCTAATACGGCAATCTTTGATTGGAAGAGTCCGGAAAAGTATTATGTTCCCACCCCTGGTAGAAGCTGGGAAAGTGGAACCTTTGGATGTGTTCGTTCTGATGGTTATCAGATGCACGAAGGCATTGATATCAGATGTATCTATAGAGACAAACACAATAGACCGATTGATCCAATCTATTCAACAGCTGATGGACAGGTGGTATATATCAATGACAAACCCTCACTTTCAAATTACGGAAAATACATCGTTATTCGTCACTACATAGACGGGATTGAAATCTACTCATTATATGCGCACCTAAGCGGTATCCGCCCAGGTTTAAAGCCCGGTTCTGTTGTAAAAGCCGGTGAAAACATTGGCGTAATGGGAACTACAGCAAATACGCGCCAGCCGATCTCTCTTGATCGGGCTCATCTTCACTTTGAATTAAATATGTTCATAAACGATAAATTCCCCTTCTGGTTCAAGGCGCGTTATCCTAATGAACGAAACGACCACGGCGTCTGGAACGGGCTTAATATGCTTGGATTAGACCCGCGCGCGGTTTTTCTTACTCAACGCAGGCTTGGAAAAGAATTTAACCTTGCCGATTTTATCAGAAACCAAACAGAACTATTCGCGGTATTTGTGCAAAAGACCGATTTTCCTTATATTAAGCGTTATCCTTCGTTGATAATGAAGAACCCAAAGGCTGAACTGGAAGGAATTGCCGGATATGAAATTTCATTCAACTTCAATGGAATTCCCATTAAATTGATTCCACGCGCTCCCTCAGAGGCAAAAGGCTTTCCCTCCATCAAATTACTACGGGTAAATGCCGAAGAACAAAAGGCAAATCCCTGCCGTCGGCTTGTTATATATAAGAATTCAGGGTGGCAACTCTCAAACACCGGTTTGAGCTTGATTGAACTTCTAACCTATTAATCATTTACTCAACTCTTCAATTGCGCGCGCTATTTTTTCACGCGCCTCGTAAACACGTTCAGGATTTGGAAGGATTAACGAAGAAAATCGTCCGCCTGCGTTTGGCATAAATACCAGTGTACGGGCGAACTCAATTGCCTGCTCGGCTTCATTGGCGGCAGGCTTATTTTTATTCGTCAGTTGCTTTAATAAGTAAAGGTATTCATAATCTTCGCACCCTTCCGCTGCAAGTTCAGAACGTAGCGACGGTATTGGTTTGACGCTGCCGAATTTATTCCCCGGATAGATGAGATAGCCATCACCATTCGGATACCTAACCCAATAACTCTTTCCGGGCTGATCAGACTGACGAATGAACGAGTGCCACCCGAATTCATAAGGGTCATAGGTGAGCCAATCAAATCCCCAGAATTCGTAGCCCTCGGCTCCATAGTGAAAAGCGTAGTGTGGCAAAAGCCGTTCAATGGCAAGAAACGGCGTATCAATACACATCTGCCCATCCGTTGTCCATAGAATTCTGGCACCGGTATTTCGGATTTGCTCAAGTTTCTCCGACGAGACGATCCCGTAGTGACCTAATCCCCAAACCGTTATATACCCATCCCATTCCGGCTGGTGATGCCAGGTGCTTGAATAAATCCGAATCTCAGGGTCAACCTCGTGAATCATCCGACACAGAGCCTTCATCTGTTTTTTTATCTCCACCATATGATCAAACGGTTCATCCGAAATGTATAGAAGACAACGTTCCGACCATCCGTTGGTTTTCAAATGGTCCCAGTAAACCTTCAGACATTTTTGGTATGCCTGCTTGAATTGCGGACGCAAGTCTTCTCTATCAACATTTTCATAAGGAAATTTGCCATCGTATGGGGCTTCACCAAATTTTTTTGACGGCGGCAGTCCCCATCCAAAACAATAAAACTGGTATGGAGTATAAAAATGAGCGAATTGGAGTTCTTCAATATAATAGCGCGCGTTCCTATCAAAGTCCGAAAAATCAGCCTCTACCCTGCCTTCTTTGTATTGCAGACGCGGCTCCGGACGAATAGTGTCGGGACACAATCTGCGTTCCGCCATAAATGCCCAGACTGCCTTTCTTAATTCTTCTTCCGAGGTCCCGTCCAATGCCCATTTTTGTGCAGTAGCGCGCACATCATAAATCGCTTTAACATTTCGTTTTTCGGGCAACTCAAAATTCCATATATGCACGCTATAAGGTATTTCCTTTAATATTTTATTGTTACAAACTAATTTGATTGTGCCAAAATAATCTCCCGGTTTTGCATCTTTTGGTATTTTGAAAGTTATCCATACAGGCTGGGTTTGATTTGCCTCAAGTTCCACATAATTTGTTGGAAAAATTGGGTCCGGCCAGTATCCAGCCCAACCATCCGAGCCACCTGGACGTGCTGGTTTCTTTCTTATCCATTCAGGCAAATTACTTTGATAATAGCCCGAAACAAAATCAATCGGGACATAACCGACAATTCCAATTTCTGGCTGCGGCAATTCACCGCCAGATGGGTGCCTTGGCGGTTCGCATTTAATCTGAAGTTTAAGGTTTTCAGGACTTCTTATTGCCAGTTGTAAAGGCTCGCGTTCATTCTTTGCGGCATTTATTCTGGGTGATAATATTTTGCCACAAGGCATATCGTCGCGGAATACCTTCACGATTGATGGAACCTGCCATACGAATAATTCATTTCTGTTTGATTCTGGATTCCACTCAATCGGGAGAGAAAAAGACTCATTCACTTCTGCCAATACGACGCCGTCATAAGATATTTCGCCTGCTGTATCTGTTGTAAGGTGTAATTCCAATGACTGAGCGTCTGAAGGCATAATGCACACACCGCTTAATAATGTCCAGTCCTGATTTCCGCCAACGCCTTCGCCAACACTTAAATAACCGCCCTCTTTACAGACCTGTCCCTCTAAATTTTTTGCGTGAGCGTGGAGTTTAATTGAACCGCTAACAACATTGCTGCATCTGACCCAACAGGAATAAAAATACTCTCTGCCACTTTTTACAGGAATGGTTTGACGCAATCCAATCCACGCCTTTGATTGATTATTCTTGATAACCACCGAAACAAACCTATTGCTAAATAGTCCCCCATCAACAGACTGAATTGTTACCTCATTTCCGCTAACTCCGCCGATTGTCCAAAAATCAGGCGATGTTAATCCAAGTTCAAAATCGGCATTTTTAACAAGATTTACAGGGCTATTGAGCAATTTAAGATATTGAGCGCGCGCGAGTTTAACAGATTCTCTGACATAATCTCCATCGGGCAACGCTGGATTTGGCGTAAATTGATAACCAGATTTATTTATATCTTTTGATGAAGACATTTGGGATAACTTTGGAAAATACACGTAATTATACATTCTTGTAAATGGTTCTACCGCAGAAAATATGAACAATTTTTTACCAACTCTGACAAAATCTATCGGTTTGCCGATATAGTCCGTTGCGTAAATCTCATCAAGATTTAGAAACCGCGAATATCTTGTTATAACAGGCGATAAATCGGCTGAAATTAATGTATTTTGGTTTCTCTGGTTTTCAATATTGTCCAACCGCAATGGCAATCTCATCAGGAATTGGCTCTTTTCTTTTTTCGTCCACGGCAGTTGCGACCCTACTTCTTTTAAAACCGGGAGCCGTTGCAGATCAATTGAAACAATCTTGATAGGCGAAGAACTTTTAACAAGTTCAAGTCTTGCGTCGTCAAACCAGGCTGTTCCGGTTCCATAAAGGACTGTGCCGACACTTATTCTATCTGCGTTTGTTGGCGCAATAAATTCTGCAGAAACCTCGCGCCAGTCAAATGTGCCTTCCGAAACTGTGATCATCGGGTTTAACAATATAGGATTTTCCCTATTGCCAACGTGGATAAACCAGCCGCTTGACCCGCGAACATTTTGAGCCCGAACAAACCCGCTAAATTTGTAACGACTTCCTGGATGTATTCTGATGTTATATTGGCGTGTGGAAATCCAGCTCGGCGTCGCTCCTTCTGAAACTACTGTTTTCAAACATTTTTTTCCCGAATGCGGATTTTCATTAACCCAGTAATTACGGTGGGCATCATCGGATTTATCCTGTTGCCAAAAAGATGGGACTCCATTTTCTCCCTGTTCAACATCACTGTTCAATATATAGGCTTTAACATCATAATAGTCTGGGACCGACCAGGCGGAAGGGTTATCAAAATAAACATAATACGAGCTTCCAGAAAAAGGCGAAAGCGATATGGGAATTATTAACCTCGCCCCGTTCGGTATTTTTCCCTTTGATATCTTATTGTCATTAGTTGAGTAGATAGTCCATAATAATTCCACACCGTTTTTGTCGCACACGCGAATTGCCTCCGCTTTCGCCTCAACAAGTGAAAGGCATTCTTTAGAATTTCCCACATATAATTCAAGCGGTTCCCCTTCAAACTTAATTGAAGTTAAATTAGTAACCTCTATCCTGATTCTCTGCCGCCAGTAATCACCGCCGCCTACATATAAGTCGCTATGCCAGTGGTCCGCCGAGCTATCTGCGCCAGCACTCAAAACAAACAATATCCAAAAAATCGCGCCGCAACACGGTCCTCGCAAAGAAAAGCAATTCATTTTTGCGCCTCTTATGTAATTTTCAATAATCTATTCCAAAAATGCCATTCAAAATCCACACGCTGTCCACTCAAAACACTATAATTATAGGAATAAAAATTAAAAACATTTTTAGTTCTACGAGAATCGGCTTAATAATTATTTGAGAATACTTTAGATATATTTTAAATTGAATGAAATGGAGTTTAAATTAATAGAAATTAAATTATATGAATAGAAATCCACCACTGGTAATTTTTGTTTTTGCATTCTCAATTTCAATGTATGGCAAGCAGCTTAGCCAGGTCAGCCTGAATGGCAACTACGCGCATCCTACCAGGATAATCGCCTGCTATAATGAGGAATCGCGAGCGGTTTCAACCGAAAATGAAATTAAGAAACTCGGTTTTGTTGAAAAAGAACGGTTCAAAATTGTGCCGGGTTTACGTGTCATTGAAGAGGAGCAGAGCGACCAAATTTTATCAGATCAAACATTCACCGAAAAAAAACTCGCCGAAAGGTTGCTAACTCGGATTGAGATGTTGAAGAAGACCGGTTTGTTTAAGTATGTGGAGCCGGACTGGATTAAGAAAAAACATATTGCTCCGAACGACACGGCGTTTGTGGATGGTCGTTTGTGGGGATTAAGAAATACAGGGCAAAACGGCGGTGTACCGGGCGCGGATATTAATGCTGTTTCAGCCTGGAACATAACAACCGGAACATCGTCTGTTATTGTGGCAATAATTGATTCCGGAGTTCGTTACACACATTCAGACCTTGCAGAAAATATGTGGCGGAATCCGGGGGAAATCCCCGGCAACGGGATTGACGACGATAACAACGGCTATGTAGATGATGTATTTGGAATAAATGCCATCAACGGCACAGGAAACCCTGCCGACGATGACGGACACGGCACTCACGTTGCCGGGATAATTGGCGCTGCAGCAAACAATGGTCAGCCAAACGTCGGCGTGGCATGGAAAGTCAGGATAATGGCGTGTAAATTCCTTGACTCAACTGGCGCGGGCAAAATAAGCGATGAAATTAAGTGTATAGATTATGCAATTTCAAAAGGGGCTAAAATACTTAATATGAGTTTTGGCGATAATGTTTTTAGTCAGGCAGAATTTGAAGCATTAAATCGCGCTTTTAACAACAATATTCTTGTCGTCGCCTCCGCTGGCAACGAATCGGTTAACAATGATTCTATCCCGACCTATCCGGCAAATTATAACCTGCAAAACATTATCTCGGTTGCCGCGTTTAACCGATACAATCAACTTGCGGATTTTTCTAATTATGGTCAAAACTCCGTTCATATTGCTGCACCGGGTGAATCTATATTCTCTTGCTGGAACGGTTCGGATTACGATTACAAAACCGCAAACGGAACAAGTATGGCGGCGCCGTATGTGACGGGTGTTGCGGCGCTTGTAGCGTCGGTATTTCCAGACATCAATGTAAGGCAACTTCGGTCCCAGATATTGCAATCAGCCGTTCAGTCACCAGCATTTAGTGGCAAATTATTGACAGGAGGCAGGATTGACGCCAGCCGTGCGTTAAATGGCGCCCCCGATGGAATTCTTGAAATATCTATAACCCCTGATAATAACGTGATTTTAGGCGCCGGAACGGTTGTAAACCTGATTATTAACGTTAGCGACCTTTATCCTGTTACAAATGCGATCATTACCGGCATTCTGACAAATAACAACACTCAATTAACATTTTCAAACTTCGGGACAAACTCGCAGTACATATCAACATTTCAAACACCTACGTTCGGAAACAGCATTACACTCTCCATCTCAATAACCGCTCCTTCAAAAATCGGAACAAATTTTGTATTGACTTACTCGCTCGCCACACCTCCGTCAAATGACGATTTCTATAAAAGCTCGTTAATTTCAAATACCACAAATATTGTGCTCAGTGCTGTTAATACTCTTGCCACAAAACAACCGGGCGAACCTGATCATTCCAAAAATAGTGGCGGAAAATCGCTATGGTGGAGTTTTACCCCAAATCTTTCTGGACTTGTGACGATAAACACCGATGGAAGCGATTTTGATACATTGCTTGCGGTTTATACAGGAAACTCAATTACAAACCTGCGGCTTGTGGTTGCAAACGACGATTATCCACAAAATTCAATTCCAAATACCAGCCGCGTTTATTTTTACGCCACAAACAACACAACTTACCATATAGCCGTAGACGGCTATTCAGGCAGTTCAGGAAATATTCGTATGAGTATTAATTTAAATGCCAATTTTCCCATCCCTCTCAATGACAATTTTGCAAATAGAATCGTCTTAAACGGCTACAATTTAACCATTGCCGGGACAAACATCGGAGCGACAGCTGAATTAAATGAACCATTGCACGCAGGAAAAACGAGCGGCTCTTCTGTATGGTATAGCTGGACGGCGCCGTTTACCGGTAATGTCTCAATGGACACATCAGGCAGCGACTTTGATACAATACTTGCGGTTTACACAGGAAACAACATTATTGATTTAGTTGAGATAGTATCAAACGATGATGTGGCTTCTGGCGAATATTCAAGCAAAGTCCAGTTTTATGCAACTCAAGGAATAATTTACCAGATCGCCATTGCAGGTTATGAATCTGCCTGTGGAAAATACTATCTTACAATAAACAAGATAACAGGCGGAGGAACTGTGCCAAATGATATGTTCACAAACGCAATAACGATATCGCAGCTGAACTCGCCGCTATTCGGTTCAAATATCGGTGCGACGAAAGAAAATGGTGAACCAAACCACGCAGGGAATTCAGGAGGCGCATCCGTCTGGTATAAATGGACTGCTCCGAGCAATTCAATTATAGTGATTTCCACCGAAGGCAGCGACTTTGATACATTGCTTGCCGTCTATACAGGGTCAACATTGCAAAACCTCGTGGCTGTCGCCTCAAACGACGATGATTATTACGGCAGCGGCTTTAGCAAAGTCACATTTAACGCGATTTCTAACCAGACTTATTACATAGCAATAGACGGCTACGCCTACAGTGGCGGGGCTGATCAGGGAATCATTAAAATCATTATCCAGCCAACAACCCCACCCATTAACGACAACTTTGAAAACCGAACTGTGTTATCAGGCATTATTGTTCAAACTACGGGCAGCAATTTAGGCGCAACAGCTCAGGCATCTGAACCATATCATTCCGGGTATGCACCGTCGCGTTCGGTATGGTGGCAATGGACTGCCCCTATTTCTGGCTACACCGTTGTATCTACCGAAGACAGCGAATTTGATACGCTCGTTGCAGTATATACCGGAACCACGCTATCGGCGCTAACGCCGGTCGCGGGCGGAGACGACGACTTCAACAAATTGATCACATCCCGGGTCTTCTTTTACGCTCAAGCCGGAACAACTTATCAAATAGCGGTTGACGGCTATAATGGGTCGTCAGGTAAAATCAATCTCAGAATTGCCCAGAATTTAGCTTCAACAAATATTTACTACACAGGTTTCCGCTCCTCTGAAGGATTTGTCGCGGGTGGAAAAGTGGCAGGTGTAGGCGGATGGCAGTGTAATTTTAATGGTGGAAACGGTATTCTCGCAAACCGTTTCCCAAATAAAGACCAGCAAGCCTATATTGGATATAGCCCAACCTACGGTTCGCCTTCTGGTATCGTCCTGTTATGGCGTCCAATAAATTATGTCCCGCCAACAAACAGCATCGTAATCTTCTCCGTTTATATGAGCATCGTTGCTTCCACAGACGGTTATTATGATAATTTTGGATGGTCAGTTTATAACAGCGCTGGAATACGCCTGTTTACAATTGATTTTGATAATAACTCATTGGCTGTGTCTTACTCCCTTGACGACAATCAGGGACTTCGCTCCGCAGACCTATATTTTGAAAATAATTCTATCTATCAAATGACAATAGTAATGGATTTTTCCACCAATCAATGGTCTGCTTATTTAAATGGAGTTCCTATTGCGGAAGCCAACCCTATTACAACACAGGGCGCCATGCTTGACCTTGGCGATATAGACGCTCGGTGGGTCTGGGGAGATTTACTTGGCGGAGATAATTTTATGATTTTTGATGAATACAAAATTGAAATTCTAACTGAACTAAAACCGCCCACTGTAGTTTCATCGCCGCAAAGCACGAATGTTTATGCAGGGGGAAGTGTTACATTATCGGTTCAAGCCACCGGCGCGCTGCCGCTTTATTATCAGTGGTATTACAACGGCAACCCAATAATCGGCGCAGTATCAACAAATCTAACATTGTTAAATCTATTAACAAATCAATCAGGGGTGTATTCGGTTACTGTCTCCAATCTTTACGGAACCGCCCTGAGCGAACCTGCTACATTGATAGTTAGCCCGAAAATCGTGCCGCCGCAAAATGACAATTTTTCTAATAGACTACTGTTGAGTGGAGAAACAAACATAATTCAGGCTTCAAATAATGGCGCTACCCGTGAACCGCAAGAACCATTTCATTGTGGGAATGCAGGCGGAAAATCAATATGGTTTAGATGGATTGCGCCAACCTCCGGACGCTTCACCGTTTCAACTGTTGGAAGCGACTTTGATACTTTGCTCGCAATCTATACCGGAGGCTCATTAACGACGCTTTGTCCTGTCGCTTCAAACGATGACGCCCAACCAGGCATAAGAACAAGCCTGCTGTGGTTTGATGCAACAAAAAACACCGAATACCAGATTGCGATTGACGGCTTCAACGGCGCTTCAGGAAACATTATCTTAACCATAAAACCGTTTATCCCAGCCGCATTTGTT
>JBAMMJ010000197.1:19412-22535 GCA_039793825.1 Verrucomicrobiota bacterium
TTTGTTCAGTGGTATTATAAGGGCGGATTGGGGTTTTATGGTAGAGCCTCAGGTGAAATCGGGATACCATTCACCATACAAACCACCACAAATTTAAAAGATTGGCTTACACTTACCAATTCGTTCAACAGCACAGGTGTAATTGAGTTCAGAGATACCGAAACCAATAGTCCGCTAAAATTTTATAGAGTTATTTATTGACCAACATTTTGAATTTACTCCTCTCTTGCTGGGGCGCGGTAGCGTTGTTGAGGCTCTGCCCCACTGCGGCTGCGGTCCAAAAATATTGTACCATCCAGTCAAAACAAAAAAATAATTAACCATAAACGAAATCCTCTTCGGTTTGCCAATTATTGAAAGATAAAGAAATTAAATTAAAAATCTGGAATTTAAACTACTCCCCCTCTTCTCCATTTTCAAGCGCCCCCTTGTCTGTGCAAACGCCGCGCCTGGTTGTTGCTATAAAATCTAACATTTTCTTTGCTGCCTCACTCTGAAATTCGGCTCGCGCCTTTTCCACTGCATCACGAAGCGGAAGGTTTGAACGGAACAAGAAATGGTATAATTTTTTTAACTCAAGCCGTTGTTCTGAAGTGTAGCCGGCGCGCCTGAGTCCAACTATATTTAAACCGCAAATCCCATTGTCGCCGCGCGCAATTGTAAACGGCGGTAGGTCTTTGCTTATTGCAGAGCCTCCTTGCATCAGCGCGAGCTCACCTACCCTGACAAATTGATGAATCAAACAATTGCCCGATATAAAAGCCCTGTCAGATACAACCACGTGCCCGGCTATAAGCGCTCCGTTTGCTACTATTACATTGTTCCCGATTACTGCATTATGACCAACGTGAGAATGTGCCATTAAAAAATTGTTTGAACCGATGACTGTGTCCTCGCTCGGTTTATTTGATCGGTGAATAGTGACGTGCTCGCGGAAAACATTGTTATTGCCAATAATCACACGCGTCGGTTCACCTTTATATTTCAAATCTTGTGGATTGTCCCCAATTACACAACCGGTGTGGAAGTGATTGTTTTCGCCGGCGATAACAATCCCCGTCAGGTGAACATACGGCGCCACAACACATCCCCGCCCAAGTGTAACGCCTTCATCAATAATCGCGTATGCGCCGATCTCCACAGACGTATCAATCTGCGCCTTTGGATGAACAATTGCTGTTTGATGTATCATCAGCCAAAAAATTAATTTGCCACTCTAAATTTTACAAGCCTTGATTGATATTAGTTTGTAAAATTGAACGCAAAACCAGAAGTGGAAATGAATAAATATTTAACAAATTGATTAATCGCAATATGTTAATTAATTCCCAACCCTGACAGTTTATTGAAACTGATATGTAGTTAGTCAATAATATACCGCGAAAAAGTGGAACACAAATAGAAAAGCACATACAATCACTATACCGCAGCCAAAAATGGGGTTGAAAAATTCAGGGACGGAGACAACTTTGGGAATATAATGGCGCAAACTATTGGTCTCCTCATAATTCTTTTAACATAAGCCCCTAATTTTAACAATTGTCAAAGCCTGATTAATTCATCTTACACAACCCAGTTCATATTGAATTGATTCCTATTTGTTAACTAATTATTGTAGAAACGATGGTTAACGGATTCACATCGCGCTTTCATAATAATATATTTGACCGATTGGTAGTGGTTTCCATCGTTGTATTGGGGATTACCGCGTTAACCACACAATTAGTTCTAACACGTGAGTTGCTCGCAGCCTTCAACGGAAACGAGCTTTCAATAGGAATAATTCTCGGAAACTGGCTTTTATTGAGTGGACTCGGGTCGTGTCTTGCCAAACATTTAAAGATTAACCTGAATAAAAAACCATTTTTAGTATTGTATCTTCTTCATATCCTTATTGCCATTATTCCATTGTTAGAAGTTGCGGCAATCAGACTTTTGAAAGACAGGTTGTTCATAAGGGGTGCATTAATCGGAATCACCGAGATGGTTGTCTCCTGCCTTATTGTTCTGCTGCCGTTCTGTATCCTATCGGGGCTTTTTCTTGTAATTGCCTGCGAGATGGCTTCAGGAAGACATTCGTCTGGAAAAATCTACATTGCCGATAGTGTTGGGAGCGCCATAGGCGGAATAATTTTTAGTTTTATTTTAATTCAATTAATAGACCATTTCAGATTGCTCTCGGTTATCTCAATCCTAAACTTGCTCTGGTGTTGCGTTCTTTGTTGGACTGCCGTTGTTAGATTACCAGCCGCTGTTGCAGGCTCGCTCCTTGCGATAATTATTTTAATTGCTTTCCGCTACGATGTTGACCTTTATCTAACACAAAGACAGTTCCCGGAACAGAAGATATTATTTCACGGTAATTCCCCCTATGGACGTGTTGTTGCAACAGAATTTGGAAGCCAAATATACTTTATTGAGAACGGCGTGCCGCTTAGCGTTTCCCATAATATACAACAGGTGGAGGAAACGGTTCATTTTGCAATGGTTCAAAAGCCTGATGCCAGGAAAGTTTTATTGATCTCAGGCGGCTACACAGGTACGGCGCGAGAAATTTTAAAATACAAAGTAGAAAAAATTGATTATGTTGAGCTTGACGCGCTGATTATAAAACTTGCCGAAAAGTATTTAAAAGAGAACATATCATTTCCGCAGATACACATAATCAACTCTGATGGAAGAAAATATATCAGGGAAACGTCCGAAAAGTATAACCTGATAATCATAGACCTTCCCGATCCTTCCACCTCACAATTAAATCGGTTCTACACTCTTGAGTTTTTTAAAGAATGCAAAAGAATCCTTACGGATGACGGAGTTCTCTGTTTTGGAATAAGCCATTATGAAAATTATGTCAGCGATGAACTATCACGGGTCTTGAGCACCGTAATGCAGACCTTAAAATTGAGTTTCAGACATATTCTGGTGATTCCCGCAGGCAGGGTCTATTTTGTTGCATCGGATAAAAATCTAACGTCGGATATTGCCGACCGACTTGAAAAATTGAATATTCAGACCAGATACGTGCGACGGGGTTATATAAATTCAATTATGACACCCGATCGGCTCGGGGACATTAAGGAAGCCTGTTCTTATCCGGCACAGGTAAACAAAGACTTTAGT
>JBAMMJ010000198.1:0-3007 GCA_039793825.1 Verrucomicrobiota bacterium
CCTCCATCTGTCGGCTTTATTAACGGCTTCAACCCCCGCGACGATTTTTGGTCTGATTGTATCAAGTTGTCTTTTAATGGAACTCGCCCGATTAATGATTCTTTGTTTTAAATCGCGTGAACGGTTCACAAATTCCTGCGCAAAATTCTTATCAACCTCTTCTATCTGCGGCTTCAATTTAGCCACTATCTGGTCAATCCGATTGGTTAAATCTTCCGGTTTAAAATTGTTTTCAAAAATCTCTTCAACCCGCTGGATATACCGCTGTTTGGTTTGCGGGATTCTAAAAATCGCCTGCGCAACCATACCATTGACACCGGGCACAATCGGAACATTTGGATCGTGCATCATCTGGTCTAAATCGTGCGGTAAGAAGGTAAATTTATCCGTTGCCGGGTCATGATAAAGACGAAAATTATGCCTTGCAAAGGTATATCCGTCCCAATGACAGAGCATCACTTCAAGCGCCATAAAAGAAATAAAACGTTCAACCTCAAGAATTGACTTGAGCATTTCATAACATTTGTCCGGGTTGCCTTCGCGTGCGGCAGCCGCCAATCGTTTTAAATCCGACCAGTCCTTTGCCTCCTCACCCTCCATCCTGTGCATCTGCGCGTCAACGTCAACGCCGCCCGATTCACCGTATGCGTTTCCATCCGGGTCATCAAAGTATTGCTCAAAAAATTCTTTCTCAAATGCCTCCTTGATTACATAGAATTGAGTTTTGCGATTATTTACCTGCACAAAAGAATGTGCCACACGCGTTGCAGGCACGCCGGCAGACCGAAATAGATGACCGCAAATAAACTCGCTCAAATAGGTCGGGTCTTGAGCGCAATTATTTAGATGAATTTTTCGCACGCCGTGAAATTTTTGATTCGGCTGAAAATACGCAAAATTCAGAGTGAATCCCGGCTTTTGATCGTCAAACCCGCGGAAACTTCCCGCAGAACCTTTAAGATGAATCGCCACGTTGCTATAAACCCGATCCCCTTCAATCACCGTGCAGGGAACATACTTGCGTGCATCGCGTCGGAGAGAATTTGCCGATGATTCAGGAATTTCAATCTTTAATTTTAACAGCACACCATCGCCGCTAAACAGACGATTCATCTCTGCGATATCTTTCTGTTTAGAATCGGCTGCGAACGAACAATAATTGATAGAAAACAGGATTGATGCGCAAATCAACGCTGAAAAAAACACGCCTTTTGTTGACAGCAGAAATAAATTTCTGTCCTTATATGGAATAATTTTTTTGATCATAAATTTAATTTTTTTCTGAAATTCATCTAAAAATTTAGACTCTTTTTTTAGAAAAATATTTACGGAAGAATTGATAAAATTTGGCTTTTATATCCATAGTTTAAATTGTGAATTCATAACATTCTGATAACCAGCGAGAAATAAATTTATTTTTTTATTGCATTTTTGTTAAAATTGTTGATAATTTAGAATCGTTGGGTGTGGAAAAAAGTTAAAAAAATTTTTAAAAAGTTGTTGACAGAAATCGGATTTTTTGTGATATTGTAATCACACACAACACAGAAAGGTAAAAAATACTATGAAAACAAGAACACTAATACTAACGGCTGCCGTAGCGGTGGCAGGAGCCATTGCCGCAAGCGCGCAGACAGTATACTCCGTCAACGTGGTCGGTTACGTCAATGTAACCATCAAACCGGGATTCAACCTTATCGCTAACCCGCTCAACACAACGAACAACACAATTGCTTCGTTGTTGCCAAATGTGCCGGGCGGAACAATATTGTATAAATATATACCAGGACAGGGTTATGTTAACTACATTTTTGACGACCTTGATTTAGTTTGGACACCTAATGGTGATGCCACATTAAATCCTGGTGAAGGTGCATTCATTAAGAATCCGACAAGTTCTGATTTTGTAATTACATTTGTTGGTGAAGTATTACAAGGTTCTCTCACCAACGACTTGCCAGTAGGTTTTTCAATTAAGAGCTCAATGGTTCCTCAACAAGGCGCTATAGATTCAATTCTCCAATTACCTGCTCAAGGTGGAGATATCCTGTATAAATATATACCGGGTCAAGGTTATCAAAACTTTATATTTGATGATTTAGATTTGGTATGGACACCAACATCTCCAGTGATTAATGTTGGTGAAGCCTTTTTCATAAAACGGTCATCACCTGGTAAATGGATAAGAAACTTTACAGTTCAATAAATCTGAAATTTAGATAAGAACTAAAACAACATAAAGGAGTAATATGAAGAAAATATTAGCAATAGCAATGGTATGTGGAATGGCAACTTGGGCGTTCGCTCAAGGGCAATTCACAATGGCGAATCGCTTGACTGGCACGATAATTGCCCCAATTTATGGGCCAGAACCGGGTAATCCTACAGTACCGCTTTATGGTAATCCAGCAACGGGCGTTCCTGCTGGGACTACCGTTTACACTGGGGCTCCATTGGCGGGCACCGGTTACACTGCAGAAATCTGGTGGGGGACAACTGCAGATGAAAACAGCCTGCAACCAGTTCCAGGTACAAAGTGGTATTTCAGGACTGGCTCGGGGGCGGGTTATCTGAGTTTAACAAGCCCGACTGGTGGTGGCACTGCAATAACTATTAACGGCGCTGCTCCTGGTGCTACAGTCTGGATGCAGATGAGAGTCTGGGACAACAAGGGTGGTACAATTACCTCCTGGAATGACGCAGTTGCATATTGGAATAGCTCAACTGACCCCAATTATGCGATTGGTAAATCACAGTTGTTCCAAAATACCCTCGGTGGTGACTTGAATCCACCTTCTGCGCTTGATGGTCTGCGCAGCTTCAGCCTCTATACCAACGTTCCTGAACCGGCAACGTTGGCGCTGTTGGGACTTGGCGGACTGGGCTTGCTTATCCGTCGTCGTAAATAATAACAGCATATTTTAACAATAACAAAGAGCCGTCTGAACAACAGACGGCTCTTTTTTATTTATGTTATTGAAAATTTATTTTGAGTGCGGCGGCAAGG
>JBAMMJ010000199.1:0-1316 GCA_039793825.1 Verrucomicrobiota bacterium
AAAAGTGAAAACAGGAAATACGGATTTGATTATTTTGTTCGCGTTTAAAATTATTGGCATTTAATCTGAAAAAAGGCAAACTGTTTATTATTGGTTAAGTATTGATTAAGATATGAGGCATTTTTTAGCAATAGCGTCCAATGCATTTATGGAATTGATACGGCAGCCTGTTTTTTTGCTGCTGGTAACCGCCTCATCTATGTTTGAGATTTTTCTCGCGAGCATACCATATTTTGGTTTTGGAGACGATCCGAAAATGGTGCAGGACAGTGTGCTTGCGGTAATGTTGCTTTCGGGGATGTTAAGCGCAGTTTTAAGCGCGTCGGCTTCTGTGGCGCGAGAAATCCGATTTGGCACCGCGCTGGCTGTATTGTCAAAGCCGGTTTCGCGAAAAACTTTTCTTCTGGCAAAATACACCGGCATATCCTTATCGCTTATTGCGCTGACCTACATAAACTTGCTGGCTGCATTGCTCACAAGCAGAATGGCGTTTGACGCCTACGGAGACACAGATAAACTGGCACTCGGAATCTGGAGCGGATATGTGGCGCTTGCTTATCTGGTCGGCGGGCTTTCAAATTATTTTCTCAGAAGACCGTTTGTTTCCGACGCTTTGTTTGCGCTCCTGATATGCGCGACGCTTGCTTTTATAACAATAAATTTTTTTGATAAATCAGGCAAACTACAATCATTTGCAACAGATATTGATTGGCGGCTTGTTCCCGCTGGTGTATTGGTTTTATTTTCAACATTTGTATTTGGTGCGATTGCTGTTGCGTGCTCGACGAGGATTGATATGATTCCTACTCTGCTTGTCTGTTCCGCATTATTTTTGGTAGGGTTGATGTCAGATTATCTTTTTAGAAAAGCGGCTTCCGAAGGGGCGCTCTGGGCATCCGCGCTTTATACGATTATTCCGAATTGGGCAAACTTCTGGGTGACTGATATTATGGAATATTATACAAATATTGGCGGTTTTTTGGCATACGTGGGCAGAGTTTTTATTTATACTCTTTGTTACAGCGCGGTTGCGCTGCTTGTGGGGATAGGCTTATTTGAGAACCGTGAATTGACTTAACAATATGCAACGCAACATAAACAGAACCGGTCTTGTTAATATGCTCATACTGCTCCTTGCCGTTGTTGTCTGTTTTATAATGGCAAGGACGAGTGGGTTGCTGGCGGGACAGGTTTCTTCAATCATACTCGGGATTGGGTTTTTAGTTGCCTCATTGAGTTATATTCAGATGCGGCTTGAAGAGCGAGAGCGGCTTGAACGACTTGAAATTGAAGAGCTTGCCCGCTCAAAAGGAGGT
>JBAMMJ010000199.1:1326-10905 GCA_039793825.1 Verrucomicrobiota bacterium
GGAGGTGCTGCGCTGTTTGAAAGGACTGATGAAGAGTTACTTGTTGCAAAAAAATCTCGCGAACAATTTGAAAAATACTTTGTGCCGGGCTTTACCATTTTGTTAATGCTTATTGAAGGGATTAGCTGTGTGTATTTGTATAAATGGTTAGGTTCGGTTGTCGTTGCGCGTTCTCAAATCCTTGTTTCGCTCGGGATATACGGACTTGTTGGACTTGTTTTATTCATAATTGGAAAATACAGCGCTAATCTTGTCCGGCTTGAGCAACATCGCCTCCTCTCGCCACAGTCAAATCACCTGCTTCTGGGAGCCTATTTGCTTGGATTGAACATTGTCTCTATCGTGGCTATTGAAGCCGGCTTTGAAAATGCCGATCTATTGCTTGCCAGAATATTGACGGCTTTGCTCGGGCTGCTTGCGATTGAAAACCTTTTAACCTTGCTCTTAGAAATATATAGACCGCGCGTTCCCGGGGCTGTTGCGAGGCTGTTGTATGAAAGCAGACTTGTAGGTCTTTTGAGCAAACCCGAAGGCGTTCTTGCTACTGCAGCTCACGCGCTTGATTATCAATTTGGTTTCAAGGTGTCAGAGACATGGGTATACAAATTCTTCAGAAATGCTCTTCCGCAACTGTTGCTTGCGCAGTTGCTTGCGATAGAACTTTCAACATGCATTGTAGTAGTTGAAGTGGGAGAAAAAGGCTTGTGGGAACGATTTGGCAAGCCGGTGGGCGATGGTATTGTTGAACCGGGGATTCATTTTAAACTACCTTTTCCAATAGATACAATACGTAGATTCAGAACTGAACAAATTCAGACTTTTATTGCGGGTATGGAGCATAAGGAGGAGGGGGAGAAGGGAGAAAAAGAGCATGCGCATAAGAAGGTGCTACTGTGGACCGTTCAACATACGACCAAAGACCCGTTTCTGCTCCTTGTTGCCAGCAGAGAGGAGTCGTCTCAGACACCTGAAACCGGCAGAAGAAGCCCGCCCGTCAATCTCCTTGCGGCGAGCATACCTGTTCAATTTCAGGTTATAGACCTTTATGCGTGGGCTTATAACCATTCAGACCCTGAAAATTTATTAAAACACATTGCCACACGCGAGTTAGTTCAATTTTTGTTAAGCGCAGATTATGATGAAATTCTTTCAAGAAAGCGGCTTGAAGCCTCTGAGGTGTTAAAGGAACGGATTCAGAAACGAGTTGATGAATTGAAACTCGGAGTAAAGATTATCCATTTAGGGATGAACGACCTTCATCCGCCCGTGCCGATAGCCTCGGCATACGAACAGGTGGTTAGTAGCAAGCAGAAGCAGGAGGCAACGATTCTTGCCGCAAAATCTCACTCAATACAGACCAATGCAATGGCGCTTGCCGAGGCGGTAAAAAAGACGAACAACGCCGTGGCTGTATCACACAGGTTGCAGGAAATCTCGCGAGCTCAGTCCATAGCCTTCACAAATCGGCTGGCTGCGTATTTATCCGCACCTGAGGTTTATAAACAGAGGGCTTATTTAGAAGCGCTGGTTCGCGGTTCTGAAAAGGCGCGCAAATACATCTTTGTTTCTACAAACGCGCGTGATGTCATTCAATATAACCTTGAAGAAAACATCAGACCCGAGCTGCTTGAGAGCGCAGCGCGGGCGTTAAAGTAAGGTTTTATACTATGAAACGGAATTGGTTAAATATTGTGGTTGGAGTGCTGCTGCTGGCAGTATTCTTTGGCGTGTTATTTGTGTTTCAGGTTCGCAAGGGCGAAGTAGCCGTTGTTACTACCTTTGGAAAGGCAACACGGTTTGAAGGTCCGGGCGCCCATTTAAAACTACCCTGGCCATTTCAACAGGTTTATAAATTTGACCAGCGGATTCATTCCCTTGAGAGCAAATTTGAACAGGTCCAAACCGCAGACGGGTATAATCTGCTTGTAATGACCTACATCGGTTGGAATATCAGCGACCCGCGTTCATTTTATATCACCATTGGCAATTCTATGACTAAAGCCGAAGAGACTCTTGAAAGTCTTTTGCGCAACGCTTATAGCGGAGTCATTGGAAGGCATATGTTAGCCGACATAATCGCGCCCGACCCAAAGATGTCCAAGTTTACCCAGATTGAAGAGGAGATTCTTGCAAAACTAAAAAGTGACCTGTTATCAAGCACAAATAATTACGGATTGGATGTTAAGTTTCTAGGAATAAAGAAACTTGGTTTGCCCGAGAGCGTCACCGAGGCGGTATTTGAGCGGATGCGTTCCGAACGACAATTGCTTGTGAGCAAAATTCAATCCGAAGGCGAGCGGATGGCAAGCGAAATCCGCTCAGCGGCAGATACCGAAAGTTCAAAAATCCTTACAGAGGCTGAAGCCCAGGCAATGAGGATCCGTGCAAGCGGAGAGCTTGAAGCGGCGAAAACATACGCGGAATTTAAGCAGGAACCTGAGCTGGCAAACTTTTTGTTGAGTCTTAACGCGCTTGAATCATTTTTAAAAGGCAAAACGGTTTTGTTCCTTGATACGCAGACCGCGCCGCTAAATTTGTTGAAAAGCCCTCTGAGGTTGGGCTCTGAAACTACTGTCACAAACTTTATATTAAGAGACAATATTCCCGGCAAATGACCAATATTGAAAAAAATAATTCATTGTCGCCTGGCAGGCGAATAGCAGACCAGCAACCAAAGGAAAGGGTTGAGGAAGCCTCAGTTCAGGCTTTATCCGAAGCGCTTCGGAGCAGTTTCGTTATTATAAAAGTTATAATGGTCATACTTGTATTGCTGTTTTTAGGCTCCGGATTCTTTACGGTTCGCACGATGGAAAAGGCGATTATTTTAAGATTTGGAAAGCCTGTTACTGAGGATGAAAGTGCGCTGCTTGGTCCGGGAGCACACTTTGCATTTCCAAAGCCGATAGATGAGGTCGTGAAGATACCGCTCGGTGAGGTTCAATCTGTTGTGACGCAAGAAGGATGGTATTACACCACGCCGGCAATGGAGGTAGCCGGAAACGAGCCGCCTCCGGGCAAGACGCTCAATCCCGAGCGAGACGGTTATTTGATAACTTCAGATGGCGGTATTGTTCATATCCGCGGCACATTAAGGTATAGAATCGCTGAGCCGGGATTAAGATACACGCTTGATTTTGACTCTGCTTCAAACCACGTCAAAAATGCCTTTGACAACGCCCTTGTTTACGCGGCGTTGCGCAGCACAATTGACATAACAAAAGATACAACCGCCTTTCGGGAGATCGCAACGGCGCGACTTAATGAACTTGTTGAGAAACAAAAACTCGGAATAGTTGTTGAACAGGTTGCGGTGCAGGTGATACCTCCGAGACAGTTGCGCGCGGATTTTGACCGCGTGCTTGAAGCAGACGTTAAACGCAGCACAACGATTAACGACGCAAGAAGATACGAAAACGAAACCATCAGCAAGGCAAAGGCAGAAGCCACAGCAAAGATAAATGCGGCAGAAGCGGAACGAAAGGCGCTTGTTGAGCTTGTGTCTGCGGATGTTCGGCTTTTCAAAAGCCTGTTGCCGGAGTTTAAAAAGAATCCTCAGCTTTTTAAAGAACTCCGTTACGCCGAGATACTTAATCGCATTTTTACAAATTCAATTGAACGGGTTGTTTTGCAGGAACGCGAAGATGGAAAACCGCGTGAGTTGCGCATTTTAATAAACCGTGAACCGGAACAGCCGCCGACGCCAGAGCAGAAAACAGCCGAACACAAACATTAATGCCTATGGAAACCGGGATTTCACAAACAGTAAATCAGATAAATATTGAAAATACTGAGCAAGAACAGGCGCGTTATGACGCCCTGCGAAGGATTGAGAAAACTCAGATTCGCCTATGGCAAACGCTTTTTGGTTTATTGTTTGTAGTCAATGCCTATTTTATTGATTGGTTTATAACTCGGGCTACGTTGGTCGCGGGGCTTAGCGCGTTTATCGGGGCAATATTATTAGGTTATCCTATTGTAAAAAATGCGATTGGAGATTTGAAACGGGGTATTCTCGGAATCAATGAATTGGTTGCGCTTGCAGTTCTTGCGAGCTTTGCCTCAGGCGATTACAAAACTTCCGGTATAGTTGCGTTTTTGATGTTGATAGGGGAGATAATAGAGACCAGAACAGCTGAAGGCGCACGAGCCTCAATTGAATCGCTGATAAAACTCACTCCGACAAAGGCACGCAGATTAGTAAATGGAAAAGAAGAAGAAGTGCTCGCAAAGGATTTAAAGCCCGGAGACATTATCAGAATAAGACCCGGAGAAAATGTGCCTGCCGACGGCATAATAATAAACGGGCAGGGCTCTTTTAATCAGGCGAATATCACGGGCGAATCGCTTCCTGTGGATAAAAAACAAGGCGATGAAGTCTTTGCCGGGACGCAAAACCTGACAGGTATGGTTGAGGTAAAAGTAACCCGTGCCGGAGCAGACACCACCCTGGGCAAAGTGCGCGAATTGATTCTTGCCGCCGAAAAAACAAAACTCCCGTTTATGAAGATAGTTGACCAGTATATGGTTTACTATACTCCGCTTGTTCTGGTCCTTGGGGCGCTGGTCTGGGCATTTACTACAGACTTAAATCGGGTCATAGCCGTTTTTGTGGTAGCCTGTCCGGGGGCTTTTATCCTTGCCACTCCGACGGCTATGGTTGCCGCTCTTTCTGCCGCCGCAAGGCTTGGGATACTAATAAAAAATGTTTCTGATATAGAACTTGCTTCAAGAATAAACGCTTTCGTGTTTGATAAGACCGGAACCCTCACCAGCGGACAACTCGCAGTGACAAGGCTTGCGCCGGCTAACGGAATCCAGCCGGCATATCTTTTACTAATGGCTGCGAGCGCTGAAAAGTTTAGCAATCATCCCACGGCAAAGGCTTTGCAAAGATTAGCCGAAGATGTCGGAATCTCGCCGATTGAGCCGGTAAATTTCTCGGAAACCGCCGGCAAAGGGGTTAAAGCCGAAGTTAATGGAAAAACAATTTTGGTTGGACGCGCCCAATGGTTAAAGGACAATGGCGTTGGCGAGGATTTTATGAGCAACGTAGATTTAAATGAGACTGAGGGTTTCAGCCTGATATTTGTCTCTGAAAATGGACGGTTTCTTGGATGGATCGGTTTACAGGATCAGATCAGACCTGAGGCAAAGCCGTCAATTGCCGAATTAAAACTCTCAGGAGTTAGACGGGTGGCAATGGTATCGGGCGATCGCCAGCCGGTGGTCACCCGGGTTGCAAACGAGATTGGCTGCGAGGAGGCGGTTGGGGAGTGTTTGCCGCAGAATAAAGTTGAATTTGTGAGGCAGATGAGGTCAAAAGGTTATCGGGTGGCGGTTGTCGGGGATGGGGTGAACGACGCGCCGGCGCTTGCGGCTGGCGATATCAGCATTGCTATGGGCGCCGCAGGCAGCGAAGTAGCGATTCATAGCGCAACTATTGCATTAATGAATAACGACCTTAAACGGCTGCCTTTTCTTGTGAGGCTATCACGAAGCACCCGCTCGGTTATTAATCAGAACTTTTTGCTCGGCATATTGTTTATAATCGGCGGGCTTGTTTTAGCAATAATGGGAAAGATAACTCCGATTGTCGCAGCCGTTTTACAAAACACAGGTTCACTACTGGTAGTTTTCAATAGCGCCAGACTTGTGCGTCAGGGGGAGGAGTTGGAACATTACCAGCAAAAACAATGATTTAATCGCAGACTAAAGATGACATTGAACGAAGAAAAAATAGCTCAGCCTAAAAACGATGACCGCGAGATAGTTGTGTCTGTGCGTGGACTGACGAAGATTTTCAAGGACTTCTGGGGAAGACCAAAGGCGAAAGCGGTTGATAATGTTGATTTTGACGTCTATCGCGGCGAGGTCTTTGGATTGCTTGGTCCTAACGGTTCCGGCAAGACTACAACCATCAAGATGCTGCTCGGATTGTTAAATCCTACAAAAGGGCAGATTGAAGTTCTCGGACACTCTCCAAAACACGTTGCCACAAAATCAAGAATAGGATATCTGCCTGAAGAGTCGTATCTATATCGGTATCTGGATTCGCGAGAAACGTTAGAGTTTTTCGGAAATCTGTTTAAACTATCAGTGCCTGAAAGGAAAAAACGAGCGGAGCAACTTCTTGAAATGGTAGGGCTTGCCGGCATCTGGAATAGACCTGTTGGAGAGTTTTCAAAGGGTATGCAACGCAGAATCGGGCTTGCGCAAGCTTTAATTAACGACCCGGATTTAATAATTCTTGATGAACCAACCTCCGGACTTGACCCAATCGGATGCAGAGAGGTAAAAGACCTGATTCTTGCGCTCGCCCGCAGAGGCAAAACGATTATCTTAAGCAGCCACCTGCTTGCCGATGTTGAAGATGTTTGCGACCGCGTGGTGATCTATTATGGGGGAAGGATTCAGGCTATGGGAGAACTTAAAGAACTGCTTTCAACCAGAGACGCAATCCGAATTACAACCCCGGTGCTGCCAAAGGAGACTTTAAAAAAGGTGATCGACATTATAAGAGCAGATGTGGGCGAGGATAAGATAAAAATTGATAATCCGACTCAGAACCTTGAAAGTTATTTTCTTGAAGTCGTTAAAAAGGCTAAACAACAGGCGTTGGAAACTTCAGGTGCCACAAGCGAAAATATTATTGCCGCATATCTTCGCGGAGAGGCTGAAACAAGTCCTGCAGAGAAGACTGAAAAATTGCTTGAGCGTTTGACTTATAAACCAGAAGCCGCAAAACAACCTTCATCAGAACAAAAAACTAAAGAGGAAATTAAGATTGATGAATCAAAACTCATCGCGCTTACTGAAATACAGAAGCAGCCTGAAATAAAAGAAAAAGAACAAACCCAGCCGCAACCGAAGCCGATCCCGGAATCGGAGCTTAAAAAAGCCGATGAAAAATTGTCTTCTCTCATCAACAAGCCGAAATAGAGACCATTCATCATTCTGATGCAGAGGTTATATGCAATAATATGGTTGACGTGGAAAGCCGCATTCAGATTTCGGCTTATATGGGTTATTAGCGCATTACTTGTTATGGCTGTCGTTTTATTGCCATTAATGATAAAACACGACGGCACTGCGCGAGGTTTTACACAGATATTGTTGACATACACACTTAGCGCAATAACGGCATTGCTTGGTATTTCTACTCTATGGCTTTCCTGCGGCACTTTATCAAGGGACATTGAAGAATGCCAGATTCAACTCGTGGCAACAAAACCGATTCCCCGATGGCAGATATGGCTTGGCAAATTAGTCGGCATAATAACACTTGATTTAGTGATGCTGGCTCTGTCTGGAGCGGCAGTTTATTTTTTATTGATTTACCGCGCCGGGAAATTGTCTGAAAAAGAACAGGCTATTTTAAGAAATGAAGTGTTGGTTGCGCGAAGTTCGTTGCGAGAACCACTCCCTGATTTAAAGCCCGACGTTGACCGAATATTAAAAGAAAGGCTAAAATCCGCGCAACTTAGCCCTGATGAAATTCGCGACCTCAGAAAACAGATTGAAGAACAGGTAAAGGCTGCTCATCAGATTGTTCCAAAAGATTATAGGAGAGAATGGGTGATTGACGCAAGCAAGGCAATGGATTCAGCAAGGCTTGGACGACCGCTATTTCTGCGCGTAAAATTTTACGCAGCTCAGCCGACTTTTGGCGGTTCTTATCTTTGCATCTGGAGAATCGGTTCTGATAAGTCACAGAGAGTAGTTGAATTGGAACAAAATCTCCCGGGCGAGACATTCAATGAATTCCCAATCCCGCCTGAGGTTATCGGTTCAGATGGCAAACTCGTCATTAGCTTCATAAACAGAAATCAAACCGCGTTGCTCTTCCCTCTGGAAGAAGGTCTTGAGGTTCTTTATTACGAGGGAGGTTTTGCCATTAATTTTATTCGTGGACTTTTGATAATTCTATTCTGGCTGGCTTTGCTTGCGGCGATGGGACTCGCTGCTTCAAGTTTTCTTTCTTTCCCGGTTGCTGCATTTGCAACTATGTCAGTAATGGTCCTCTTTTTTTCCAGCGGTATGCTCCGATCCTCCGTTGAAGAGCAAACTGTGTTTGGACGCGACCACGAGACCGGCAAACCGATAAATCCTTTGATGGACACACTTATGCTACCGGTATTTAAATTCACACTAAAAATTGTTGATCTTGCGCAATCATTTTCACCTGTTGATTATTTAAGCGCCGGCAGAACAATAAGTTGGTTTGATTTGCTAAAGGCGTTCCTGCAGGTTGTTGTATTTCTTGGAGGCATTTTTGCCCTGATCGGAATAAGCGCTTTTTATAGACGCGAACTTGCAAATGTTCAGACAAGCGGACCGTAAAGATTTTTTACCTGATAACTGAGTAGATGAGCGGATGGAAAAATATAGCGCTGGTGTGCGGGATTTTGCTATGCCTGTTAGGGGTTTGGCAATCTCAAAAAATTGTTGATGCTGAACGGAGTAAAATTGAGTTGCCTAACGCCGCCGATCTGCAAAATGCTCCGCCAATGCTGCGCTTTACCACGATCGCCCTTGGCGGCTTTCGCGGTATAATCGCAAATATTCTCTGGATCCGCGCCTCAGACCTGCAAGACCAGGATAAATATTTTGAAATGGTTCAACTCGCTGATTGGATCACTAAACTTCAACCCCGCTTAAAACAGGTCTGGCTGATGCAGGCGTGGAATATGACTTATAATATTTCTATAAAATTTACCGACCCCGAGGATAGATGGCGGTGGGTTATGCGCGGAATTGAATTGCTCAGAGACGACGCGCTCAGGTACTGTCCTGACGAACCCTTGATTTACCGCGAACTCGCCTGGTTCTATCAGCATAAAATCGGTCAACCCCTTGATGACGCCCACCAATTTTATAAAAAATTCTGGTTTGAAGAGATGAACCGCGTTTTAGGTGGCAAAGAAAATGGTTATATTGATTTGATTCTTCCCCAAACACAGGAGCAGATAACCCGCGCAGAAATTTTGAGAAAAAAATATAAAATGGAACCTTCCATAATGAAAGAGATAGATGAACGGTTCGGACCGCTTGAATGGCGTCTCCCAGAAGCAACCGCTATCTACTGGGCATATGTCGGATTGAAAAAAGCAAAAGATGAAGAAAAGATTGTTTTGAGACGCGTTATTTATCAATCTATGTTGCTGGCTTTCCAGCGAGGTCGGCTGATATTCAGCAAGGCGGACGATGTGCCGCTTTACGGACCTAATCTTGATATAATTCCAAAGGTGAATGAGGCTTACGAAATAATGATGTCAGAAGAAAAAGAGAAAATAGACACAATAAAACGCGCCCACAGGAATTTCCTTCGTCAGGCAGTTTTCCATCTTTATACACATGCGCGCGTTAAAGAGGCAAAGAAATGGTTTGAGTATTTAAAGGAAAAATACCCCGACGACGTTCAGGTGAAGGAAGCAAGCGGAGACCTTGATACATTTGCCATAAAACGGGTGACTGAAGGAGTAAAAGATATGGATATGAATCTGGTTAAATCTTTCATACAAGGCTTTTTACGGTATTCATATCTCTATCTTGTGTATGATGACGACCAGCGCGCAAATG
>JBAMMJ010000199.1:10915-18205 GCA_039793825.1 Verrucomicrobiota bacterium
AAAAATTGTATGAATCATACCAATCGCGTCTTGTGCCGGGCCAAAAAGAAAGGGTCTCATTGCCACCGTTTGATGAATTGAACAAGGCAGCCCTAACAGACGCCCTTGATCCGCAAAACGGGTTTGAACCGCGGTCGCGAGCAATTTTGAGAACCAAACTAAACCTGCCCCCTGAACAGCCTGAAAGCCAATCATCAACCGAATCAAAGGCTCAGCCTTAAACTTAACCAAAAAACAATCAGCTTTTTCTTCCCAACATTCTATCAAGAGCGTCGGAGGTGTGATAGATTAGAGCTTCAGGATAGTATTGATATGGTCTGAAATACTCAAATGTTAAATAGCCAGTGTATTTAATTTTATTAAATGCCTCAATGACAGCCTCCCAGTTAATTGAACCATCAAGCAATGGTCTGAATGCCTCCAGAGAATAATCTGTTCCTTTCCGGTAGAATTCTTTGAGATGAACATTTTGTATCCGTTTCCCCAATATTTCAATCCAGTGTTCCGGCTGCTGAAACATAGCGATGTTTCCGGTGTCAAAGTGCGCTCTAACATACGGCGAGTTAAAACTGTCAATAAACGCGTTCATTTCCATCGGTGTCATTAAAAATCCGTTAAAAAATATGTTTTCAATGTTTAGATAGACTTTAAGTTTTTCGGCGACTGGCAATAATTTTTGAACTGCTATTTTAGCCCGTTTTTCACACACTTCATTATTCAACGGTTCATAATCGTCTCGCCAGGGGATGGTGACTGCTCCGGGCACCACAAGCAAGTTTTCCACGCCGAGCTCGCTTGCGGCAACAGCCATAAGTTTAGCCAGTTCCAGCCCGCGTTCCCGTTTTTGTTCGTCATTACTTGTCAGAGGATAATGCCAGAAGAGAAATGAACAAATCCCGCTAATTTGAATCCCGATCCTATCTGCCATATTCCGAATCTGTTTATATTGTTTCGGACCGGATTTTGGCGATAGATCGTTATCAAGGTCATAATTAAGTTCTACAGCGTCAAAACCAGCAGCTTTTGCGATTTCTAAACATTTTTTAAGATTCCATTTTTGCGGATACGGAAACGCCCAGAGATTTATGAATTTTTTCATAATAAGTCTGTTTTGAGAATTTTTATCGGTATCAGCGGATTTTGCTTAGTAATTCAGATTGCTAATCAGAAAAAGCCCAGCGATATCTGCAAAGGTCTTTATTGCCTTTCGCCTTGAAATGTTGCGAACCTTTTGCATAGCCGGATTGAATTAAACAGAATAATACTGAATCAGGGGCGAGTTTTCAAACATAAAAAGCACAAAAACTATGATTGCATTTGAGCGATATTTAAGAGAAAATCACAAAAGCTATGAATCGAAGAGAATTTCTTAAAACTACAACTTTGGTTGCAGCTTCGGCTGGCGCTATGTCAATGTTGAATGAATCTGTTGCCAATGCCCAACAGGAAACAAACCGCGAGTTTTATGAGTTGCGCCGTTATCAGCTGCGTCGCGGTCCGATGCAAAAGCTGTTTGATGATTATCTTCGCGACGCTGCAATCCCGGCAATGAACAGAGCAGGGGTAAAACCGATTGGTGTGTTCAATGTTATGTTAGGTCCGGATAGCCCTTGTATTTATGCCTTGATTCCGTACAAAAATGTGAACGAATTTGTTAATATTCACCTGCATTTGTATGAGGATAAAGAATATCAAAAAGCAGGAGCGGATTTCATAAATGCTCCACCAACAAGTCCCGCTTACATAAGATTTGAAAGCTCGTTTATGATTGCATTTGAAGGAATGCCTAAACTTGAAGTGCCTGCCGCTGTTGCCGAAAAGAAATCAAGAATCTACGAACTGCGAATCTATGAAAGCCACTCAATGAAGGCGCATCTTAAAAAGGTTGAAATGTTTAATACTGGTGAGATCTCCCTTTTTAGAAGGACAGGATTGCAACCGGTATTTTTCGGACAAACGTTGATTGGAAACAAAATGCCAAACCTGACATATATGCTTGTGTTTGAGAATATGCAGGCAAGGGACAAAAACTGGGGCGTCTTCGCGTCTGACCCGGAATGGAAAAAGATGAGTTCAACTCCGGGGTATACCGATCCTGAGATTGTTACGAATATAACAAATATCTTTTTAAGACCGGCTCCTTATTCACAGATTTGATCTTTTTATAACCGCTAACCAATCCAGTGAGGTTTCATAAGGCGGCTCGCCAATAGGGGATTTTGAGCCGCCTTTTATGTTTTTGACATTTCCTTGAACAGGGTTCCCGCCTGAGCGAGGATTGAACCAGCTCACTTCAAAATCGCCTTTTTGACCTTCAAGATTGATTTCGGCGCTGCCGCCGTTCGGTAGATAGACAAGATAAATTTCTCCTTTTTTGCAAAAACAGTAAACGGAGTTGTCGTTTTGCAGATTGCCAACTAATTCATCTGCGTTTTCCATCTCATAAAACGGCACAGTTCTGAAGAATTCCAGAGCAATTCTACAAAAATCCCACGACCTATCACGTGAACGCCAGCTTTCGCAATTTAAATCATTGTCGGGGAATTTGTATCCGAAATAATATTCAACTCCTGCGCCGCCTGCCATAAGAGTTCCCCAGAGCGTGCATTTTCTAATGTCGTCAAGCGTGTAAGAAGAATTTCCTTTTTTTGCTATTCCATCGCTACCTTTGTGTCCGGGGTCTGGAGGCACGCCGTAGTCGGCTGGATTCTGTTCATCGTTTGCAACGACCCACGGTTTTCCTGCTTTTTCGCTCTCCTTGATCCATTTCAAAACGCGCCGGTGCGCTGCGTCGTAGCCGTTTTGCAGCGAGGCTCCGGTTAATACGGATTGATTGCCAATGAGTTTGGAGTAAACTCTATCCTGCCAGTCAGGGTAGGTATGGACGACAATATGATGATGATACGGATCGGTGTCGTAAATATATTTAGCCATCGCCCGTTGTTCTTCTGGAGTCTGAGTGTTTTCTTCGCCAAGATTCCAGTTCAGTGCGAGCAAGTAACCGAACCTTGCAATAAGTTCTCTGCAATAAAGTTTTCGTTCTACTCCAAGCGCCCCACCATCAAGCGCAGCAGGGACAAACCTGGCGTTGCCGTGGCGATTGTCATCATTTTCAGTTTCCTGCATTTTAAAATGCAGATAAAATCCGAGAGATTGCGCGTGATCAAACACTATTTGCCATTGATCTAATTTTGAACAATCATAATGGAGTTTATTTGTTGGATTATTAAGGGGCCACACATCGTCTCCGTCGCCTCCAACATTATATGTTAAAAAAGAGAATACGTTGCAACCTTTTGAAGCCAGATAGTTAATCGCGCCGATTATGTTTTTGCCTTTTCCATTCCCCCACGTCGGGTCGCCCGATTTCCAGTCGTTTCTATGCGGTTCATATCGGTGCAAACCGGTTGGTGTAGCCTCGCCCAGTCTTTGTTGAGCGTTTTTAGCCCGACGTGAATAGGTATTGTCAAATTCATAATAAGCAAGAAAATTTTCTGGCGCGTCCGCGCCTGCTTTTATAAAATATTCGCCGCTTCCAGCAAATCTAAGATATCGTTTTCCAACATATTCAAGCCTCCCTTTTCCGCGAAGGTCACGCCCGGTTTTATCCGTCTTCTGAATTTCAAAAGAGCCGTTTAAACCATCGCAACCTTCTACGGGTATCCCTGAAATGCTATCATCTACCGCGACAAGTTTTCCTTTAACAAATGAAATTTTGTAAAACCATTTGCCCGATTTGTCGGGACTCAGGTGAGCCCGCCAGCGATTGCCAGAATCTGCAGAGGTATTCGCGGCATTCCCATCGGCTGCAAAATATCCTGGCACTCTGTAAATCGGCGAACCGGATTCGTGCCTGAACTCGACAGTCATTCTGTAGTCGGTAAACGGATTTGGCTCGGTATTGGTTTCACGGGCGAACGGTCCTTCAATGGTAAGGGTTACTTTGTGCCATTGTTTTAATTCGCCGGTAATCAATGGTGTGGCGCAAAAACATCCCATCGCAATAAAATTAATTAAAATCACAATAACCGTTTTAGTGCTAAATCCTGGTTTTATAAGCCATATAATTACAAAAAAAATAATAATTTGAACTCTAAAATTTTGGAAAATGGTAAAATATAATATGCAGACCAACGGAGCAAATTATTGGAACTTCCACACCGTAATTAAATATACGAATAAAAGATATTATTTCCCAAAAACTTCTTCAAAAACCTTTTTGTAAACTTCATACGCGGCTTTTCCAAAACAGACGAAAATTACTTTTTGGATTGAGTCGTCTTTTTCAAGAAATGATTTTGTTTCTTTCATAGCGATTCTTGTGGCTTCTTCAATGGGATAACCATAGGCGCCCGTGCTAATAGCAGGAAAGGCAATAGTTTTTACATTATGCTCAACCGCAAGTTTAAGACTGTTTTTGTAGCAACTGGCAAGTAATTCCGCCTCGTTATGTTTCCCGTCTCTATAGACAGGTCCAACCGTATGAATGACATATTTTGCAGGTAATTTATAACCTCTGGTAATCTTAGCCTGACCGGTTGGACATCCCCCAAGTTTTCTGCACTCCTCAAGCAATTCCGGACCTGCGGCGCGATGTATAGCACCATCTACGCCGCCCCCGCCGAGCAAAGTAGTATTAGCTGCATTTACAATCGCATCCACATTCTGTTTGGTGATATCGCCTTCAATGATTTGAATTTTGGTTTTTAATTCGCTCATAAAAAGACTTGGGTTTGTTGTCTTAAATATAACGGTAAACAGTTAATAGTTGCAACTGATATTTTTTGGACGTGATGCGACATAATGACACATAATGTCTCAATTTCTAATAAATTTATCTGTGCAAAAATGACACAGTATAAATTTAAAAATATGTAATATCTTTATATACAAGAAGTTATAAATCTGTTTTCATTGGTATATAATTTGCATATAAAAGAAAGTGGTTGGTCGTCCGACGAAAACTGGGAGTCGGATGGCAAACCAACCAATGGTAGGCTTGCGAATGACGGCGCAAAGTCTACCATAAAAGGCAGAACCCCGTCATAGTGGAGAGGATGTTATGGCAATTACTAACTTAACTCGTTGGAATCCGTTCCGTGAGATGGAAGATTTTGAAAGAAGAATTAACAACTTATTCAATCTTGCGTTTCCAACTCGTCAAGGCGGGAACAACCGCGAAAGCATCACCGTCGCTGAATGGACACCTGCGGTGGACATCAGTGAGAACGACAAGGAATATTTGATAAAGGCTGAATTGCCTGAGGTCAAGAAGGACGATGTCAAAGTTACCGTTGAAAACGGTGTATTGACGATCTCAGGCGAAAGGAAATTTGAAAAAGAAGAGAAGGGTGTGAGATATCATCGGATCGAGCGTTCTTATGGTTACTTTGCGCGGAGCTTCAGCTTGCCTGAAGACGCTGATGCCGAAAAGGTCAGCGCGGAGTTCAAAGATGGCGTGCTGAAAGTTCACGTCGCAAAATCCGAGAAGGCTCGTCCAAAACAGATTGAAGTCAAGGTTGAATAATCCGCAGATTTAAAGCGGGACGGAAATAACTTACTGGTAGGGTGAGGGTTATTCGGGGAGGAGGGTAGAGGCGGGTTTCCCGCCTCTATTTGTTGATAGCGGATTTGAATTTGCCGAATAAGAAAATAACTTAAAATTAATTAAAATGGAGGATGAGTTATGGATTTGAATAAATTTACCGAAAAATCGCAAGAAGCGATAATGGAGGCGCAGAATATTGCGACCCGAAATGAAAATCAAGCTGTTGACGCCGAACATCTTTTGCTTGCATTGCTTGAACAAGATGGCGGATTGATACCCAACCTCTTTGAGAAGGCGGGCGTATCTGTTCAACTTGCAAAGGCGCGGCTTCAGGATGAACTGAATAAACTGCCAAAGATTACCGGAGATTCAGCGAGCGGCAGCGGCGTATATATTACTCAAAGGTTAAAACAAATTCTTGTGCGCGCCATTGATGAGGCAAAGAAACTGAAAGATGAGTATGTTAGCGTTGAGCATATTGTTCTTTCTATGTTTGCCGAGCCAGCGCACTCGGGTGTGGGCAGGGTGTTTAAAGCCGTAGGGTTGACACGGGAAACGTTTTTAAAGGCGCTCACAGCGGTGAGGGGGGCGCAACGGGTTACCAGTGCAAATCCTGAAGCGACCTATGAGGCGCTTGAAAAATATGGCAGGGATTTAACACGGCTTGCGCAGCAGAACAAGCTTGACCCGGTAATCGGCAGGGACAATGAGATTCGCAGGTGTATTCAAGTCCTTTCCCGACGAACTAAAAACAACCCGGTTTTGATTGGCGAACCTGGCGTTGGAAAGACTGCAATTGTTGAGGGACTTGCCAGAAGGATAGTTGCCGGCGATGTGCCTGATAGTTTAAAAGATAAGCGGATCGTGGCTCTGGATATGGGCGCGCTTATTGCCGGCGCGAAGTTTAGAGGAGAGTTTGAGGAGCGGTTAAAGGCGGTTCTTCAGGAAATTGTAAAAGCAGAGGGAGATATAATTTTGTTTATTGATGAATTGCATACCGTTGTCGGGGCTGGCAAAGCCGAAGGCGCAATGGATGCGGGCAATATGCTCAAACCGATGCTTGCCCGCGGAGAATTGCATTGCATCGGCGCCACCACACTTGACGAATATAGAAAATACATTGAAAAAGACCCGGCTCTTGAGAGACGTTTTCAACCGATTTACATTAATGAACCGAGCGTTGAGGATACAATTTCCATTCTGCGCGGTCTGCGCGAGCGGTATGAACTTCATCACGGTGTAAGAATTCAGGACTCCGCGCTTGTTGCGGCGGCGCAACTTTCTCATAGATATATCTCGGATAGATTCTTGCCTGACAAAGCGATTGACCTTGTGGATGAAGCGGCTGCGAAACTCCGCACTGAAATGGAAAGTATGCCGGAGGAACTTGAGCAACTAACCCGCAGAGTGACTCAACTTGAAATTGAACGCGAGGCTTTGAAAAAAGAGAAAGATGAAGCATCACAGGAGCGGCTTGAAGCGTTAGAAAAAGAACTGGCTAATCTTAAAAGTCAGCGCGATGAGCTTTTCGCTCAATGGGAGTCCGAGAAACGAGTTATCGGCGATTTAAGAAAATTGCGGGAGGCTTTGGAGATTGCGAGGAACGAAATGGAACAGGCTCAACGCCGAGGCGACCTTGGCAGGGTGGCTGAATATAAATATGGAAAAATACCATCTCTTGAAAAACAGCTCAAAGAACTTGAAGCTAAGATTTCCGAAAAAAATGGCAGGTCGCGATTATT
>JBAMMJ010000199.1:18215-22207 GCA_039793825.1 Verrucomicrobiota bacterium
CTGAAGAAATAGCCGAGATTGTTTCACGGTGGACTGGAATTCCGGTCTCCCGCTTAATGGAGGGGGAGAAAGAGAAATTGTTGCGGCTTGACGAAATTTTACATAAACGAGTGATTGGACAGGATGAAGCGGTTGAGGCGGTTGCAAACGCTGTTATACGGGCGCGGTCGGGTTTAAAAGACCCGCGCAGGCCAATTGGTTCGTTTATATTCCTTGGTCCAACAGGTGTTGGCAAAACCGAACTTGCCCGCGCGCTGGCGGAAGCGCTTTTTGACAGCGAAGAAAATATGGTGCGGATTGATATGAGTGAATATATGGAAAAACACGCCGTCTCAAGGTTAATTGGCGCGCCGCCTGGCTATGTGGGCTATGAAGAAGGCGGTCAATTAACAGAGGCAATCCGCAGGAGACCTTATGCCGTTGTCCTTTTTGACGAGATTGAAAAGGCGCATCACGATGTGTTCAATGTTTTGCTTCAAATACTTGATGATGGCAGACTTACAGATTCTCAGGGACACGTTGTGGATTTTAAGAACACAATCTTAATAATGACAAGCAATATTGGCAGTCATCATCTTACAGACACAGCAATTCGCGACGGTGTTATTCCAGAAAGAATTCGTAGTTATATTATGTCCGAGTTACGTGCCCATTTCAGACCAGAGTTTTTAAACAGGATTGATGAAATAGTGATGTTTAAGCCGTTGACTCTGAAAGAAATTGAAAAGATTGTGGAACTGCAGGTAAACTATCTCCGCGCGCGGCTTGCTGAAAGAAGGATTGAGATTGAACTGACAGATGCCGCAAAATCTCACATCGCAAGACAGGCATACGATCCAATCTACGGCGCTCGTCCATTGAAGCGGTTTATACAACGCCACATTGAGACGCCATTATCAAAGAAAATTCTTGCAGGCGAAATTCGCGATAATTCGCGGGTAAAAATTGATGTTAGGGATGAGCAGTTGTCGTTTGAGGTAATTAACCTTGAATCAAAAAGCTAATCAACATTAGGATATAAAAAAATGTTCCCTTTAAAGGACGACATACCGGCGCGGCGGCTACCATTTGTTACTATCTCAATTATTGCGTTAAACTGCGCAGTTTTTGTGATTGAACTTCTGGCTGGTCGCCGCGTTGAAAATTTGTTTTTGATGTTTGGCATTGTCCCGGCTCGGTATACAATTCCTGAGATTTCTGAATTGTTTACATGGAGCGAGCAGGCTATGCCATTTGTTTTTTCAATGTTTATGCACGGGGGGTGGATGCATTTGATTAGCAATATGTGGACTCTATGGGTGTTTGGAGATAATGTTGAAGATAAACTCGGATCGTTCAGGTTTCTTTTATTTTATCTAACAGGAGGCATAGCGGCTGCTTTAATGCACATTTTTACAAATGTTGATTCTCCGATACCGACAATTGGCGCAAGCGGCGCCGTAGCGGCGGTGATGGGCGCTTATTTTAGGTTTTATCCCGAAGCCCGTGTTATGACTATGATTCCGCCATTTTTCCTGGGTCCATTTTTTCAAATACCTGCGATTTTGTTTCTCGGTTGGTGGTTTGTTCTGCAATTTTTTAATGGCACGTTAAGTATTGTGGAAGACCCGCGACTCGCCGGCGGTGTCGCCTGGTGGGCGCATATCGGCGGTTTTATGTTTGGGGTATTTTTTAGCAACATAGCCACTCCCAAACGCCGAAGAAATGTTGACTGGGAGTGGGTTTAAGTCGGCAAATTTTTAAATATCTATGCGGCAGAGCTATATTTTCCTGCCATTCTTCAGATCGTCTTTGCTTAAAATTGTTGGGTTTACATCGCTATAAAGGACAAGCGAATTTGGCGGGACGCTATGAGTTAAGAAGACATTGGCACCGATTGTGCTCCCTGCGCCCACCACTGTTTCCCCGCCAACAATTGTTGCGCCAGCGTATATTGTGACGCGGTCTTCAATTGTTGGATGGCGTTTTTTCCCTCTTAAAAGCTGGCCGGCCGATAGAGAACGAGCAACAAGCCCAACGCCCTGATACATTTTTACGTGGTTGCCTATAACGCTGGTTTCGCCTATCACAGTGCCTGTGCAATGATCAACAAAAAAGTGAGAGCCAATCTTTGCTCCGGGATGAATATCAAGCCCTGTTCTGCTATGCGCCCATTCGGTCATAATTCGTGGAATTAAAGCGACCTGCCGCAGATAGAGTTCGTGGGCGAGTCTTTGAACAGCTATTGCCTCCATAAATGGATAAGCAACGATAACCTCTTCTTTGCTTAACGCCGCAGGGTCGCCGTTGTAAGCCGCTTCTGCATCGGTTTGCAAAAGTTCTCGTATACGTGGCAACTGATTGAGAAACTCCGTAGTTATTTTGTGCGCTTCTAGTCTTATGTCTTTTTCGTTCAATCCTTGTGGAGGTGAATATTCAAGACTTTTTGCGATCTCGTCTTCTAATCGGGTAGAGACGGATGAGAGCAAAATTGTGATCTGCGATCTTATTTCGGATGCGTGGATAACGCGTTCATCAAAGAAACCGGGGAACAAAAGTTTCAGAAGGTCGCAGGTAATATCGGCGATAACTTTTTTTGACGGCAGATTTGTGCCATCAATATGGTTAATCCCGCCTACCTTCTCATACGAGATCATCAAATTGTTTACAATTTCATCAATATTCATTTTGAAAACAAAATATATATAAAATATATCATATCATCTAAGGCAATTAAAACAAATAGATTGTTAAGTCCTTATCGTTAGCATTTCTGTGAGAATTTCGCTTTCTGAGGGATATTTTGAATCAATATTAACGTTGAGTTATTAAAAAGCGGCGTAGCTATTTATCTTTTGGCTCACTCTGCCATTGTGTTCCGTAAGTCAGATTGGTTGGTTGGCAAATTGTGGATGCGCTAAAAGTTGCTCATACATTTCTGAAGATAGTGGCTTTTGGATATATAGATCGCTTAGTAACGGATGGGCGCTTGTTGAACGCCTTGCCCGAAATAACCAACGTTTATCAAGCAACTTTGGTATTAGTTCTGCCCGATTTGCGGCGATGGTTGTTTCTTCTTTTTCACCTGCAGGATTTCCAACACCCACAAAGAATCCCGCGAGCAACAATGTAACCCTGATTAGCGTGCTTCTTGAATAGGTTGCAAGAGAGCAGGGGACTGATTGGTCAAGCAGGGCGTAGAGGTTTTTGAACAATTCAAGACTCCACATTCGCGGATTTGCCTTTGGTGAATAGGCATCATAGAGAATTGCGCCGGGAGGAGGGGGACTTTTTATAGCCCGCCTATTTATAAAGTCATTCAAGATTGAAGGAAAATCGCCTAAATAAAATTCCCAGATTACAGGTTGTTTTCCATTTGCGAATGAGACTTTTCCACGCTCAATCAAAGTATGTAAAACAGGTTCCCAACCATTCAAATATTGTAATTGTTTTGTGTGGAGCAATGCAAACTCAAGCGGCTCGGTTGTTTTGTCAAAACTGACGATCCGCATGGGGACAAGCAAATGTCTTGAGCGTTCAAGGATGGAAATCGGGTTTGCCGCTGCCCCGAGTCCAACATCCCAGATTACAAATTCTTTTTCTGAAGTGGCGATTCGTTCAATAATATTCAGCTGTTCAACATATAGGGCGCGGGCTTCGCCAATCGGTCCGATGTTAGGATGAAAAGTTTCGCCATCTGCGACAGACCTTATGCTGTAATTTCCGTCAGTGAGTTTTATTAAAATAAAATTTTTACTATTTGTATTTGTCTTTGACATAAAATAAACTAATTGACAATTTTTATTTAGTGAATTTGGTTTAAATTCACAAAATTTATATTATTATAATGGACAGGGTAAAAAAATATTGATAATAAAAAGTGCCCTGTGAAATAAAGAAATATAATAAAAAGAAAGAAGCAAAAGAGAAAGGAATTGAAACGGTATGGCGGAATTAGTTGGAAATCTGTTAGTGGCTCAATCTGGCGGACCGACTTGCGCGATTAACGCAAG
>JBAMMJ010000200.1:0-2958 GCA_039793825.1 Verrucomicrobiota bacterium
CCCGGGAGTTTTCACCGTAAGACGCACCGGTCCACTTGATTCTGCTCTACTTGTGCACTACAAAATAAGCGGAACAGCAAGCAACGGCGTGGATTATAACAAGCTTGCGGGAACGGTTGAAATCCCAGCAGGAAGTTCTTCCGCAGATATTCAAATTATACCTATAGACGACGACATAATTGAAGGCACAGAGTACGTTACACTTACTCTTGTTGTGCCAGAGGTAATAATCACAATTTATCCGCCGCCACCGCCACCATATATAATCGGTGAACCAGGCAGGGCTACCGTGTTTATCTATGACAATGAAGTATCTGAAACCAATATTCCGCCGAGAATTAAAATAACAAGACCGCGAAATGAAACAACTTTCATCGCGCCGGCAAATATCGGGTTATGCGCCGAAGCCAGAGATATAGACGGGAAGATAGCCCGAGTTGAGTTCTATGAAGGCACAAATAAACTCGGCGAGGCTATAAGTCCGACGAACAACCTTTCGGTTTTATATCCGTATTATTTCCTCTGGAGAAATGTAGGCGCTGGGGAATATACGCTTACCGCTATCGCCACAGATGATAAAGGCGCTTCCTCAACCTCTGAGCCTGTAAAAATCAGAGTCGTTCCACCGGTTACCAACATAACGCCAATAGTCCGAATAGAGGCGATTGACGCTTATGCATCAGAAGGACCTATTACCCCGATAATTATCTATTCAAATTACAATACAACCGCAAACAGCGGAGACCCGGAGGTCATTACAACTCGCATCCCCGCTATCAATACCGCCACGTTCGTGGTTAGAAGAGACGGTCCGACAAATTCAGAACTAACTGTTTATTATGCTATAAGCGGCACTGCTTCCAACGGGGTTGATTACCTGCCATTGCCGGGCGTTGTGGTTATCCCGGAAGGGGAAAGAAAGGCGACTATCACAATAATTCCGATAGACGATTCAATCCGTGAAGGTTTAGAGACTGTTATACTGACACTTATTCCGCCCGTAACTCCGCAATCTACCAACGAGCAGACAAATCCGAGCGACGGAGCATCAAATAATTCCACCAAGCCGCCATACTTGATTGGAATACCTAACAGGGCAAGCGCGGTCATTGCCGACAACGATATTATTCTACCGCCACCTATTAAACTGCCTGATGGACAGTTCCACTTTTCAAAACCAGCCCCAACCGGTATGGTTTATATTCTGGAGACAAGCTCGGATTTAATTAATTGGACGCCGATTATAACCAATGTAGTAGAGGACGGCACAATTAATTATGTTGATACCGAATCCACTGATTATAAACGAAGGTTCTACAGAATAACCCCGCTCCAACAATAACATTTTCAAAAAACAAAAGTTAGCCAGCAGTCCATTTCCTGTTTGATTAAAGACCTACTTTTTATAAAATCGGGTCGGTGGATAGTGGATTGCCAACTGTTAGCGTAGTTATAGCCGCGCGTCCGGAACAAAAAGAGATTAAGGCTGCTGAATCAGCCTGCAAGCTTGATTATCCAAAAGATAGATTAGAGATTATAGTAGCGCGCGGGCGCCATCCGTCGGCTCAACGCAACCTGGCTATTCAGCAAGCAAAAGGCAAAATAATTTATTTTCTTGATGACGATTCAGTTGCCCCGCCACAGGCATTAAAAATCGGAATAAAACACTTTGAAGATGAAACTGTTGCAATAGTTGGCGGACCAAATCTATGCCCGACGGAAGCCCCTTTTATTGAACAGGTTTTTGCGGTTATTTTGAGCAGTTTTTCAGCGTTCGGTCCAAGCCGCGCAAGATATGCAAAGGTGGGTGTGCCGCGTCAAACAACGGAAAAGGAATTAATTCTTTGCAACCTGCTTGCCAGAAAAGATGCCCTCCTGACCAGTGGCGGATTTGACACAAATCTCTATCCTAATGAAGAAAACGCACTTATGGACCTACTGGTAAAAAAAGGTTATAAACTCATTTATGACCCGGAGTTTTATGTTTACAGGCGGCCTCGCTCAAACCTAAAATCATTTATTAAAATGTTACTAAACTACGGGCGAGGACGCGCTGAACAATTTAGATTGCATCCGACAGCAGGTTCAATCCTGAATTTTGTCCCTCCCCTGCTCTGTTTGTATATAATGCTATTAGCCATTTTGTGGACTATAGCATCGCATAACATCGCCTTTTATGCGTCAATTCCATTTTTAATATATATCCTTGCTCTTTTATTCCAGACCGCATACTCAATTCTTAAATTTGGTTTTGTGAAAAGTTTAATTTCTATGCCGCTTTTGATGATCACAAATATCTGCTACGGTCTTGGTTTTATAAAAGGTCTTTTCACAAAACCGTCGCCTCCGCAAAAACCTGTGATAGAAACAATTACAATAGAGAGAGTTTCTTTTTAAAAAGGCTAATAGAACATATCTGCTTTCAATAAAGAGTAGCCCCTGCTTAAAAAATCATAAATATTTTAAGCATAGAAAACTAAAAAGTAACAGCAGAAACAACGCTTGCGTTTATAGATGAAAGAATCAAAAATAGCGGACTTGACAGTAAACAATGTTTCTCGCCATCTTCTTAAGTTTAAATATTGCGAGACTTATAATTTCAGAAATAAGTAATAATTTCATTTAATAAAAGCGCGTAAACAACAAAGGATAAGATAAATAGCGCTTTTTTGTTACTATTTGTCAAAGTTTTTGAAGACAGAGTTATTAATCCTACGCGATTACCACAATCATAACAGGTTTAACACCATAAAAAACTGCGATAATTTGTGGTAACCTGCCATATTGCACATATAACCAGATTAACCCAATCACAATCAAGGTTGTCGGAAGCGGAAATTTTTGTGAATCAATAAGTCATTTTGTATTGTATTCTTATCGCTTTGTCACTGCATAGAATGATTTTACCTTTACAAATAACAAATCTTTGATATAAAGGAAATTTATAAAATTATCCTT
>JBAMMJ010000201.1:0-2957 GCA_039793825.1 Verrucomicrobiota bacterium
GCTGGGGGGCTTCCTCAATGACCCTGAAGTTCAGGTGCTTGCCGTATGCGATGTTGACACAACCCGCCGCGAATTTTCCAAAAAAACAGTTGAAGACTTCTATTCAAAAAAGAATGAACAGACTTATAAAGGTTGCGACGCCTACAACGATTTTCGCGAATTGCTAAAACGAAAAGATATTGACGCCGTCTGCATCGCAACGCCCGACCACTGGCATGCAATTCCGGCAATTATGGCGTGCAAGGAAGGAAAAGATATATACTGCGAAAAACCGCTCTCGCTCACAATCGGCGAGGCGCGCGCAATGGCAAACGCAGTCAGAAAACATAACCGTGTTTTTCAAACCGGCAGTATGCAACGTTCATCCCGAGAATTTCTAAAGGCGTGCGAACTGGTCCGCAACGGCAGAATTGGCGAGGTCAAAGAGGTCTACGTATCTGTCGGCGGACCAAGCAAATGGTGCGACCTGCCAGAAGAACCGATGGAACCGGGACTTGACTGGAATATGTGGCTCGGTCAGGCGCCAATGCGCCCTTACAACTCAGTACTAAGTCCGCGCGGCGTCCATAAACATTTTCCAAACTGGCGAAGTTACCGCGAGTATTCAGGCGGCGGTATGACAGACTGGGGCGCCCACCACTTTGACATCGCTCAATGGGGACTCGGTATGGACGAAAGCGGTCCGACAGAGATAATCCCACCAGACGGAAAAGAGGTCAAAAAACTCACTTATAAATACGCAAACGGCGTCATTATGTATCACGGCGGGCTTAAGGGTTACAACTACGGTGTGGTTTTCGTCGGAACAAAAGGAAAAATCTGCGTTGACAGAGGCAGGTTTTTAGCCGAACCGGAAGAAATCGCAGCCGATTACAAAGTCGGTTCCGACAAAATTAAACTTTACCAGAGCAGTAACCATTTAAAAGACTTTCTCAAATGTGTCAGAACGCGACAACGCCCAATTTGCGATGTTGAAATCGGTTGCCGCTCGGTCACAGTTTGCCATCTCGGCAACCTCGCCTACTGGTATAAACGCCCCTTAAAATGGGACCCAGTAAAAGAACAATTTATCGGGGATAACGAGGCAAATACCTGGATAGATAGAGAAAAACGCACGCCGTGGGACGCAATATATAAACAACTTCAGGCATAACCACCAAAAACAAAAATTTGCTCGGTTCTAAAAAATTTGAACAAAAGCCCCCCACACTAAATTTATTGGCTCAATAGAGGTTAAAACGGAATTACCGCCCTTCGTTAAATGTTGATGGCAATGGACCTTCCCAGCTTTTTGGAGTGTTCCACGGCCGCCCCGACACATTCTCGCTATCTTCGGCAACTGTGCCGCAGCCGCTCAAAATCAATGATAATCCACAGCCAACACCTATCAAAAACAAACAAATTAATAGTTTGTTAATAAAACCTCTCATACAACTAATAAATCACCTGATCACCCTCATGAATCTCGCCAAGTTGCCATCCGGGCATTATATTTGCTATACATTTATCCTGAAAAACATTTCGTATCTTCACCTTCCCCAGCAATTTCCCGTCGCGATGAACCTTCATAATACCGCCTTCGCGAACATCTTTGTTCAAGCCAATGTCAAGCACAACAAACCCCCATTTAGGATCAACCGAAACAATATTGCCCTTTAAGCCCGGTGGCAAAGGCACCTCTTTGTCTTCGTCTTTGACCGGAACAAGCAGGTCTTCAATAAACTTTTTCTGACGCGCCACAGTGCTGGCTAAAACCTTCTTTTCGGCTTCAATGGCTTCAATTGTCTTTCTTGCCTGGTCGTAATCTTCTTTGAGTTTTGTTATCTGGTCCGGCGTAAGCCCGAGCGCGTTCCAGGCGGCGAGTTTCTGCTGCGCGTCAAGTTTCTCAGCTTTTGCCTTATCCAATTCCGCTGCCAGAGATTGGACGCGTTTTCTGACTTCATCAAGGTCTTTATTTGCCTGTGCGAGTCTGTTTTTTGTATCCTGATGGTCTGAACGTTCTTTTTTCAACTGAGCCTGTGTCTGCTCAAGACTTTTTTCAGCTTTAACCGCGCGGGCAGTTTGCTCCTCTTTCATCCGCTTCTCGTTGTCGCGGTCATCGCGCAGGGCAATGATAGTCTCCTTAACTTTTATAACACCAACGCCAGTAGCAGCCAGAGCCGCGATAATGGCAACAATTAAAGTTATCCGTGTCAGCAACATCTCTATTCCCTCAATTTGTATTTATCAAAAACTTAAACATTTGTGGCAATAATGTCAACGACAGGTTTTATGAAAATTACTCCCCGGCAAGTTTCAAAGCCTTTTTCAACGCGCTTGCAGACCGTTTCTCCAGCTCGTTGCTTACCGTCCAGTGATAGACCCAGATTAAATTGTCCGAGTGCGGAATCGTCGGATCCACTATGATAAGCGTGCGTTGAAAATCGTCCATCAACTGATCGTTAGACAACTTCGGCATCTCCTCAAGTAGCCTTTTGTATAAACGGGTTGCCTCGTTGGTATAACCGCGGCTATGCAGCAAAATAAACGCCTCCCGCAATTCAATATGACGCGAGCGATTTAACGTCAACTGGCGAATCACCATTATACTGCAAAACACAAGGGTAACCAAAAACGCCAGAACATATTTATTTTGGCGAATAAATCCCATCTGCCCTAATAACATTTGACGAAAAATATATATAAAAATTCACAAAATTAAACCGCCGCATTGGGACTACCGACGCAGCGTAAAGTTAATCCCTTCTGGCATACGAAGAGAAGGCAAAATAAGAAACCCTTCTTGAATTTTTTATCATAAATCATTTTTGTCAAAAATAATACTTGAAGAAAAGCCCATTTAAACAACATTTGATTCAAAAGATTTTGTTTCGTCTGTTATCACAAAGCGGCGTCATAGCCGCCGCACTCCAAAATTTATGGAGTGCGGTGTTAAGTGAGCAGTCGCGAACGCAACA
>JBAMMJ010000202.1:0-2957 GCA_039793825.1 Verrucomicrobiota bacterium
GCCTGCGATTGTAATGTTGCCGGCAATAATCAATGTTGCGGTAATCCCGTTCGGGTCCCAGCTTGGCAAACAACCGATGATAATAGCCGATTTAAATGTGGGTATACTCTTCATTTTTGGGATTGTGTCTCTGGGTGTTTATGGGATTGTTTTGGCCGGTTATGCGGCAAATTCAAAATATCCATTAATAGGCGGCACGCGGGCTGCGGCTCAAATGATTTCTTACGAAGTGGCGATGGCTCTGTCTGTGATTCCAGTTTTAATGTCGGCTGGGAGTATGAGTTTGAGGGAGATTGTCAATGCCCAGTCGGGAAGTTTTTTAAATTGGTTTATTTTTCAGCAACCGATTGCCTTTGCAATCTTTCTGGGGGCAGCCTTTGCCGAAACCAACCGAACGCCGTTTGACCTTCCCGAAGCCGAACAGGAATTGGCTGGAGGATACAATGTTGAGTATAGTTCAATTAAATTCGCTATGTTCTTTATGGGTGAATATGCCAATATGATTCTTGCGAGCGCGGTTCTTGTTTCTTTATTTTGCGGAGGGTGGACTTTGCCGTTATGTGGACTTGATAAGCCGGCTCAATCTTTGATTGCTGGGGTTGCGCAAATCTGCGTGTTTCTTGCAAAAGTATTTTTCTTTCTTCTTATATTTATCTGGACGCGCTGGATGTTGCCGCGTTTCAGATATGACCAGTTAATGAGGTTGGGATGGACACGATTCGTCCCGATCGCGCTGGCAAATATAGCAGTAACAGCGTTTTTAATGTGGATTAAAAGATAACTTTATGAACTAGTAACAATTGAGGCGCATTTATAGATGGAAGTAAAAAGACATAAATTAAACCTGCTTGATCTGTTTTATATTCCGGCGATTATCGGCGGGTTAAAGGTAACCGTAAGCCACTTTTTCAGCAAAAAGGTTACGCTTCAATATCCTGAAGAGAAACATCTGGTGCCGCCGGGATATCGCGGGGCGCCCTATCTTGTAAAGGATCAGGAGGGGAGAACGAAGTGTGTTTCCTGCCAGCTGTGCGAATTTATCTGTCCTCCGAAGGCAATTGCAATAACCCCGCCCGGTCCGGAGATTGATCCGACGACGGGGAACGTTGAGAAGCGTCCAAAAGAATTTAAGATTGATATGTTGCGTTGCATCTATTGCGGATTGTGCCAGGAGGTTTGTCCGGAAGAAGCAATATTTTTGATGCAGGATTATTCTCTGACCGGTTTGAGCAGAGAGGAGATGATTTTTGATATGAAGAAATTGCTTTCGCTGGGTGGCGTTCATTATGATGAAACGATGAAATGGAAACGCAAAGCTAAAGAGGCGGAGGAACAAAAGGTTTTCCCGCCAATGGAAAAATAGATGACGATGGAAGCGATTTTCTTTTACATATTTGCGGTGTTGGCGGTTTTGTGCGCGGTAATGGTTGTAGCGAATCCGTTTAGCAAAAATCCGATAACGAGCGCACTGTTTTTAGTGCTTACAATAATATCTTTAGCAGGTTTATTTGTTTTATTAAACGCCTATTTCATAGCGGCAGTTCAGATTTTGGTATATGCAGGGGCTGTGATAGTATTATTCTTGTTTGTTCTTATGCTGATTGATTTAAGGGAGGAGATGAGGAAAAAAGTTAAACTGACAGCCCTGATAAGCGGGGTTGCTGCGGTTGTGGGGTTATTCTATGTGATATTAAAGGGGGTAAGCGGTTCAGCCGTTGAACGTGGGAAAACTTTGGTTGATGGCAGTCCGTCGGCGCTTGGGGTGGCAATGTTTTCGCAAGGCAGGTTTTTATTGCCGTTTGAAGTTGTCTCGGTATTGCTGCTGGTGGCGATTGTTGGTGCGGTATTTTTAGGCGCAAAAGAGGGGTCTAATTCATCAATGACAGAAAAGGAAAGACAAAGATGAAAATTGGTATAGAACATTATTTGATATTGAGCGCGGTTTTATTTTGTATCGGATTGGTGGGCGTTATTATCCGCCGTAATCTTCTTGTGATCTATATGTCCATTGAATTAATGCTTAACGCGGCGAATTTGTTGCTTGTTGCGTTTTCAAAATTTAACGGGTCGTTAGATGGTCAACTGTTAGTTTTTTTTACCATTACGGTGGCGGCGGCGGAGGTTGCCGTTGGGCTTGCTTTGATTGTTGCTATTTACCGGAGATTTAAAGCCATTAGCAGCGAGGAGATAACGTTATTGAAATTGTGATTTGATTGAAGGTTATGGATGAACAACTACAGATTTTGCCTTATGTAATTTTATTTTTGCCTGCGGTTTCAGCGGCGTTTCAAACCCTTTTTACCCTTAAAGAAGGCAAGTTGAGCGCCGGTATTGCTACAGGCGCGGTCTGGATTTCGTTTTTATGTTCGCTTGCGCTAACGTTTGTATTTTTAGCCGGCGGCATTCCGGATTATAATCAATCGGTGGACTGGCTATCGGCGGGAACCCTAAAACTGCAGATCGGCTATCAAATAGATAAATTAACTTTATTGATGCTGCTTGTGGTAACATTCGTGAGCGGATTAATTCATATCTTTTCTCTCGGTTATATGCGAGACGATGCCGCAATGGGACGTTATTTTGCCGGATTAAATTTTTTCACATTCGCTATGCTCGGCATAGTTCTGGCAAACAATTTTGTGATGTTGTTTATATTCTGGGAACTTGTTGGGCTTTCAAGTTATCTTTTAATCGGGCACTGGTTTGAAAGACCATCGGCGGCGAATGCGGCAAAAAAGGCGTTTTTGACAAATCGTCTTGGCGACTTTGGATTCATACTTGGAATAATACTCATCTGGGGGGCAACCAATTCATTAAAGTTTGACGAGATTTCAGCCAAAATTGCCCGCAATCCTGAGGTTTTTGGGGCTTATGGCTCCGTAGCCGGGCTGTTGATATTTTGTGGTGCGCTGGGCAAGTCAGCCCAGTTTCCGCTTCACGTATGGTTGCGGGATGCG
>JBAMMJ010000203.1:0-1788 GCA_039793825.1 Verrucomicrobiota bacterium
TTAATCCAGTTTTCGTAATGGTCCTCTGCGCCTTTGAATGATTTGATTATCTTCCCATCTTTGTCATAGGCAGTGGCTGATGTATAGCTGGGGACTGTCACATATCCGTTTTCGCATTCAATAACAATGCCGATTTGCGCCCCCTTGTAAGAGTCCATATTCCTTGAACCTGATTTTTCTGGCAAACCGCGCACCTCAAAGATTAACGGCGCTTTAGGATAGTCATGGATGACGACGAGTGTATTTGGCGTTTCACCATCATCAATGTAGCCGAGTCTGCCCCCGACGCTTAAGATTCTTGGCGAGAGTTCATCTACCCCGAGGAACCATCTGGCGACGTCCATTTCGTGAATTCCCTGATTTCCCAAATCTCCATTACCTGTATTCCAAACCCAGTGCCAGTCATAATGGAGCCGTTTTCTCATAAGTGGCAATTTCTGAGCCGGACCGCACCACAGTTCATAATCAATATTGGGCGGTATTGGTTGCGGTCCGTCAACCTTGCCAATGCTATCTCTCCTTTTATAACACAACCCACGGGCAACAACGATTTTCCCAAGATTTCCTTCGCGCACAAATTCAACCGCCGCTTTTATACCGGTTAATGAGGAACGGCTTTGGGTACCGGTTTGGACGATTTTGTTGTATTTTCTTGCAGCTTCCACAATTTTACGTCCTTCCCACACATTATGAGAGACCGGCTTTTCCACATAAACATCTCTTCCAGATTGAATTGCCCAGATTGCGCCAAGGGCGTGCCAGTGATTCGGCGTTGCGATGCTCACTGCATCAATATTCTTGCTTTCAAGCATTTTACGGATGTCTGTATAAGTTTCTACGTCCGGGATTTTCTGAGCGCCGGCTGCAAGCACATCTTTATCAACGTCGCATAACGCTGTGATTCTGACTCCGGGTATTTTTCTTAACCCGGCTATATGGTCGCCGCCTCTGCCTTTAAAACCGACAACGGCTACCCGTATGGCTTCATTTGAGCCGGCGATCTGGGAGTATGAACGCGCGGTCCAGGCAATTGTTGCAGCCGTAATCGCGGTTGTCCTGATGAAGTTTCGTCGTGTTATGTTTTTCATATATCTTTATTTTTTTGAAATGTATTCTTTATATTTTTCGGCAACTTTTGCCTGAGTCTCGTTTCCTTCGTGGATATAAAATCTGTATTTAAATGTGACGCTTTTGCCGGCGGGTATCTTCATATCGCCGGTGCCAGCCGGTTTCTTTTCAAAATCGTGAATGCCGAATGGATTTGCAGCAAAAAGTCCATAATCGCGCACGTGCCAATAGGTTGGATGTCTGGGATTATCAGGGTGGTCAAAGATTGCGATGCCGACAATCTTCCCTTGAACCGGTCCATAGTAATCGCACCATTCAGCCCGTTTTCCCCACGTCGCATTGTCTCTAACACCAGTGCTCTGTACGATATGGCCTTCGCCCGGTCTATTTTTCCCGTGGGTTAATCGCATACTTTCGGCAACCCTGACTGCCATTGACCCCTCTTTTGTATCTCCTAAAACTACATCTTCATTTTCAGGGGCTTTAAGGGTGATTTCAAAATCAAACAATCTTTCATTTTCCGGGGTGTTATAAACTTTAAATAGCCGTTCGTCTGTCATTACGACTTTGCCATCAGGCGCAATCCATTTTGAAGTAGAACGGATAACGCCAGAATCTTTTCCGCTACTTAGTTCAAGAAAACGGTCGTGAACAATCTTTCCGGCTTTGGCATCTTCTGACCAGAAGTCAATTCCATTGACCGAGCCGTGAGAAAACCAG
>JBAMMJ010000203.1:1798-13545 GCA_039793825.1 Verrucomicrobiota bacterium
GAGAGAACGGTGATGAGGGTGATCATACTCTTCATCAGGCGCGTCGGAAACCATTGGCCAGTTGCGCGTCATCTGAACGCCACCCGGACCTATCACTGGATAAAAGTAAGTGTGTTTTGTCGGTATGACCCGCTTATTAACTTTTCCGTCAGCGGTTTTTGTGGTGATTATCGCCGGGTGTTGGTCTCCTTTAAACCAGAATTCAGTAAATAACTTTCCGTTTATTTCAACCCGCACACGGTCGTCAAGTTGAGTTATTTTAACACCCTGTGAATATACGTTTTGAACCGTGATAATGCAGCAAAGCACGGCAAAAGCGGCATAAAATGTAAATTTGTATTTCATTTTGATATACAATAAAGACGAATCCAAAAATGCGTCAATTTAATTTTTATTATTTTAATTGAATTTGCCATTTTAAATATCTAAAATATCAAATCTATTAGCGAATATTATAGTTGGACACTTGACTGGTTTAAGTTAAGAATTACAAAATTACTCTGTAATAAAATCTAATTATGGTTGTTATACCGACGAAAATGGGTCTAATAAATAAACAGACCCTTATTTATAGGCTACAACGTATGGGCGCAGCGTCGCGGGCAGAGCTTGCCAAAGAGCTCGGATTAAGCCAGCCTACCGTTGGGAAAATTGCAAATCAATTGTTAAAGCAGGGTGTAATAGAAGTTGTAAGGTCTGCAAAAAGTTTTAAAGCGGAAAAAGAAGAGGAAGAACCTGTTAAGATAGGAAGACCCGGGATTTTATTGCGACTCAATCGCAAAGACCCCCGTTTTTTATGCATTCAACTTGGCGTTGACGAAACCTGTTTAGCCGCGTCTCCTATAGGAATTGACAGCGAAGATAAATGGCAAATACGCGTTCCTACAACCGATTCGGCACAAGGCTGGCTTAAACAACTAAAAGCAGCGGAACAGCAATTACAACAAAAAAATTTCTGGGGGATTTTGGTCAGCGTTCCGGGCATTGTTGACGAGGCTTCTGAAAAGGTAATCTTTTCTCCAAACCTGCATTGGACAGAAAAAGTTAACCTTCCCTCTATAATTAAACAGGTTTGGGACGCTCCAGTTGTTCTTTTGCAGGAAGTGCGCGCGCTCGCGTTGGGACACCAATCTCTTGAAGGTGAAAATGAAGATTTCTTTATGATTGAATTCTGCGAGGGCGTTGGCGGCGCAGCTGTTGTTAATGGAAAATTATATACAAACAGGCTTCCGATAAGCGGCGAGATTGGACATACCCCTATTCGCGGCAACCAGAGAAAGTGCGGTTGCGGTGCTGTTGGTTGCCTGGAGACCCTGGTATCAACAAGGGGACTGTTAACGAGTTTTTCGGAGGCAACAGGTAAAAAATCTCCAGTTTGGAGCGATCTTGTAAGCCACGTAAAAGCACACGGTATTGAGCCCTGGCTTGACGATTCACTTGAGAGTGCAGCCGCAGTAATAGCCGGCGCTATTAACGTAATGGGTATGCGGAAAGTGGTTGTAATCGGCGGTCTGGTTGATCTGGGCGAGGCTGTTATTAAAACGCTTGAGCAGAAGATAATTCGCGGAGCGATGTGGGCACGTTTTGGAACAGTTCAGTGCATTGGGGCACCCAGACGCCGCATAGCCGGGCTTGTCTGGGTAGGAATAGAACGGTTAGTTGCTCCGGTGGGAATTATGAGGCCGGCCGGCAATAGTCATTTTTGATAAAATTTTTGATTGGAAAAAAATATTTGGAAATTTTGTTGACAGGTTTATTTAATTTGTTTAGTTAATTAATTCAGAAAGGAAAACCAATGGCGACACTTGGAATTATTGTAGGGAATCGCGGGTTCTTTCCCGATCATCTCTGTGATTCGGGCAGGAAAGAGATATTATCAACACTAGAAAAACTCGGCATCGGAACGGTTATTTTACCCGTTGATGCGACAAGATTCGGCACTGTGGAAACACTATCAGATGCTGAAAAGTGCGCAAGCCTATTCAGGCAGAACGCAAATAAAATAGACGGTATATTAGTTACCCTGCCAAACTTCGGAGATGAAAAAGCGGTTGCGAATACTATACGTTGGTCTGGTTTAAATGTTCCGGTTCTTGTTCACGCCTTCAGAGATGATCCTAAGGCAATGACAATTCGCGACCGTAGAGACAGTTTCTGCGGTAAGATGTCGGTTTGTAATAATTTAAGGCAATATAATATTCCATTTACTTTGACCACACTGCACACTGTTAATCCAGGCGAAAAATCTTTTATTCAAGACATTCAAAATTTCGTGGTAACCTGCCGCGCTGTTAAAGCGCTTAAAGGATTGCGGGTTGGGGCAATTGGAGCGCGACCGGCGGCGTTTAATACTGTAAGGTACAGCGAAAAATTATTTGAAAAATACGGAATCTCTATTGAAACGCTCGACCTGTACGAGTTGTTTGGATGGATAAGCAAATTGAAAGACGATGACTCTCAAGTTCAGGAAAAACTATCGCAGATAAAGGGATATATTAAGGTTGGAACAACGCCGCCCGCGGTTCTGGTGAAGATGGCGAAATTCGGTGTGGCTGTAGATAAATGGATACGCGACGCAAAACTCAACGCGACTGCCATTCAATGCTGGACGGCGATGGAGGAATTTTTCGGCGTAGTCCCCTGCACAATAATGAGTATGCTTAGCAATATGGGACTGAGCAGCGCCTGCGAAGTAGATATTACCGGCGCCATTGCTATGCATATAATGGCAAAGGCAAGCGGAAAACCGAGCGCGCTTGTTGACTGGAATAATAATTATGGTGACGACCCTGATAAAGGCGTTATCTTTCATTGCAGTAATTTGCCAAAAGATATCTTTGAAAAAGACCCCGTGATGGATTATCAGGAAATTATTGCTGGCACCGTTGGGAAAGATAACACATACGGCACCGTCGTTGGAAGATTAAAACCGACACCATTCACTTATCTGCGAATCAGCACCGATGACGCAAGCGGCAAGATTCGGGCGTATGTTGGCGAAGGCGAACTTACTAAAGACCCATTAAAGACCTTTGGCGGATACGGAGTCGTCAAAGTTCGTGACCTTCAAAGACTGCTTCGGTATATTTGCGAGAATGGATTTGAACATCACGTGGCAATAAATCCATCAACAGTTGCAGTTGGCGTCAACGAGGCACTTTCAAAATATCTGGGATGGGATGTTTATTTTCATCAATAAAATTAAACAACCGATTGATTAATGGCAGCGGGGGAAAAAACAATGCTTGCTGCAAGATTGCATAATCCTTCTGATATGCGTCTTGAGCAAGTTGATTTTCCCCCTTCTCCAAAAAAAGGCGAGGCTTTAATCCGTGTTTTAAAAAGCGGGATATGCGGGAGCGACCTGCATATATTTAAAAACGGACGCATCGGCGATACAATCGTGGATTCGCCAATGATTATCGGGCACGAATTTTGCGGAGTGGTTGAAGAAGTAGGCGATGATGCATACGACGGGAATTATTCTCTTTTAAAAGCAGGAACTCGCGTTGCTATTGACCCTGCAAGACCGTGCTACCATTGCGAGCAGTGCAGAAAGGGGAACCCCAATCTGTGTGTTAATCTTCAATTTTGTGGCAATTACCCTTGCGATGGCTGTTTTTGCGAATATTTGATTACCCCTTCCCGATGTTGCTTCCCGTTGCCGGAAGAGATTAGTGATGTTGAAGGTGTTTTACTTGAACCGCTTGGCGTCGCAATACATTCAGTTGACCTTGCATATATAAAGCCGGCTTATTCCGCTGCAATATACGGCGCGGGACCGATCGGCTTGTTAATTTTGCAGGTTGCCAGATTGGCAGGAGCAGACCCTGTTTATATTGTTGACAGATATGACTGGCGATTGGAGCTTGCCTCGGAGTTTGGTGGCATACCGATTAATTGCGAGAAAGAGTCCCCGATTAAACGAATAATGAGTGAAACAAGTGGACGAGGGGTGGATGTTGCATTTGAAGCAGCCTTCGGTGAAGAGACCAATAATCTGGCTGCAGAATCTGTTTGCAATGGCGGACGAATTGTTTTAACCGGCATACCAGAAGATGATAAACTCTTAATCAGACATTCAACTGCCCGACGAAAGGGTTTGACAATTCTGATGTGCAGACGAATGAAACACACCTTTCCTCGCGCGATTAATTTAGTAAAGAATAAGAAGGTTAACTTGAGCAGCCTTGTTACGCATAGATTTCCGCTGAATGACATTGTAGAGGCTTTTAAATTAAACCTTGCTTATAACGATAGGGTTGTGAAGGTAATAATTGAAAATTAAAACCCAATACTTAAAATTAAAAAAACTCAACTTTGTATGGCAACAATTGGGACAAAAAAATATACAATCGGATTGGACTACGGCACAAATTCTGTGCGCACGGTTATTGTAGACACCGCAAACGGCAAGGAAATAGCAACCGCTGTCTGGGAGTATGAGCACGGGGAGAAAGGTATTATCCTTTCCCGTGATCCGAATCTTGCGCGCCAGCACCCGGCAGATTATGTAAAAGGAGCAGAAGAAACAATCAAAAAGGCATTAAAAGTGGCAAAAAAATCTGTTCGCGGATTTAAACCCGAACAGGTGGTTGGTATCGGAGTAGATACCACCGGGAGCACGCCAATACCAGTTGACGCAAATGGCAGACCGCTTGCTTTTAACAAACGATTCGCTAAAAATCCGGCCGCAATGGCTTGGCTCTGGAAAGACCATACAAGCGTTGCCGAAGCCGAAGAAATTACCGCCCTGGCTAAAAAAATAAGGCCTCATTATCTTGCAAAATGCGGCGGAACCTATTCCAGCGAATGGTTTTTCAGCAAAATTTTGCATTGCCTGAGAACGAGCCCTGATGTTTACGACGCAGCATATTTATGGGTTGAGTGTGCGGACTGGATTCCGGCGATGTTAAGTGGCACCGAGCATCCAGATAAACTCTCGGTCGGTGTTTGCGCCGCAGGGCATAAAGCGATGTATAATGATAACTGGGGTGGTTATCCTGACGAAGAGTTTTTGAGTCAACTTGATCCGAAACTTGCAACATTGCGTCGTAGATTAAGGCAAAAGGCACTTACGGTTGATAAACCCGCTGGATATTTGACAAAAGAGTGGGCGAAAAGGACAGGGCTGCCTGAAGGAATTCCTGTTGCTATTGGCGCTTTTGACGCGCATCTTGGCGGAGTGGGGGCGGGGATTAAGCCCGGCACGCTGGTCAAGATTATCGGAACAAGCACCTGCGATATGATGGTCGTTCCGTGCGGCGAAAATCTTGCCGATATTCCAGGTCTATGCGGAATTGTAAATGGAAGTATATTGCCCGGCTACTACGGGCTTGAGGCAGGACAGTCAGCCGTGGGAGACATTTTTAATTGGTTTGTAAACTATATCCAGCCCGGCGGAACAAAACTCGGTTCCCACGAAGCGCTGACCAAAGCAGCGGCAAAGTTAAAACCCGGCGAGTCCGGGTTGATTGCCCTTGATTGGAACAACGGGAATCGCACAATTCTGGTTGACCAGCGGTTAACCGGACTATTAATCGGTCAAACACTTTACACAACTCCGGGCGAAATTTATAGAACTTTGATAGAAGCCACTGCCTATGGAGCATTAACAATTATAAACCGGTTTGAAGAATACGGAGTAAAGGTTGAACAGGTTGTCAATTGCGGCGGGATTGCCGAAAAGAATCCTCTTGTTATGCAGATTTATGCCGATGTTACCGGCAGACCAATGAAGATAAGCCGTTCGGCGCAAACCTGCGCCCTTGGCGCCGCCATTGCGGGGGCTGTGGTAGCAGGAGTTTATCCCGATTGCGAGACTGCTCAAAAGGCAATGACAGGACTCAAGACAGTGGTTTACGAACCAAATCCAGAAGCGCACGCTGTGTATAAAGAGTTATACGGGCTTTATAAAGTCTTGCACGATGCCTTTGGAACAAAAGTGTGGAATGGTAATCTATACGAGGTGATGAAGAGATTGATAGATATTCGCAACAGGGCGCGTTTGTAAAAAATTTTCTCCTGCAATGTTAGAGGAACTCAAAGAACAGGTATGGAAGGCAAACCTTGACCTTGTCAAGGAAGGGCTTGTTTTAAAAACTTTTGGAAATGCCAGCGGTATTGACCGCAAGCAGGGAGTTTTCGGGATAAAACCTTCAGGGGTTCCGTACGATAACCTGCGTCCGGAGCATATAGTTTTAATTTCATTAGAAGATGGTAAAATTGTTGAAGGAGATTTAAGACCCAGCTCAGATACGGCTACACATCTTGAATTGTATCGCGCCTTTCAGAAAGTAGGTGGCATAGTGCATACTCATAGTTTGTATGCAACCGCCTGGGCGCAGGCGCGCAGAGAAATACCCGCTCTTGGAACCACGCACGCCGATTATGCACACGGCGCTATTCCCTGCACCCGCGAAATGACAGCGGATGAAATAAAGACCGATTACGAGGCAAACACTGGTAAAGTGATTGTTGAACGGTTCAGAGAGATGAATCCTATGGATTTTCCAGGGGTTCTGGTTGCATGTCACGGTCCGTTTGCCTGGGGAAAAGATGCCGAAGCCGCTGTGGAGTCAGCTGTAATACTTGAGTTTCTGGCAAAACTCGCGCTTCAAACTTTTGTGATTAATCCGCAAACTTCAAATATACCTGATACATTACTGAATAAACACTTTTTTAGAAAACACGGAAAGAACGCTTATTATGGTCAAAACAAAGTAAACTAAAGGGTTAGGGTAAATTTATGAACGATATAATCAAATATATATTAGTTGTCGGCGGCGCGGCATTTTTATCCGGATGCGCCACAGTGGACGAAAATGGGAAGATCAGTCAGTTGCCATTTGGTATGACAAAAGATCGGCAATTGATTGATATTTACACATTGCGCAACTCCAAAGGAATGGAGGCGCGAATTTGTAACTACGGCGGGATAGTGGTTTCTTTAAAAGTTCCCGATAGAAACGGAAAACTTGAGGATGTTGTTCTGGGTTACGAGAATCTTGACGACTATATAAAGAACAATCCTTATTTTGGCGCTTTGATTGGCAGATACGGCAACAGAATCGCAAAAGGTAAGTTTAAACTTGATGGCAATGAATATTCTCTTGCCTGTAACGATGGACCTAATCATTTGCACGGCGGATTAAAGGGTTTTGACAAGGTCGTCTGGGAAGCAACTCCGTTTATGAGCGCTTACGGACCGGCTTTGAAATTGACATACACAAGCAAAGATGGTGAGGAGGGATATCCGGGGACATTAAAAGTGACAGCAGTTTATACAGTTACTGAAGATAATGCCCTGAGGCTTGATTTTACCGCTACAACGGATAAACCGACAATCCTTAATTTGACGCACCACTCCTACTTTAATCTTGCAGGCAAAGGGGACATCCTTAATCACGAAGTGATGATTAACGCGGATAAATTTACCCCTGTTGATGAAACATTGATACCGACCGGCGAACTCCGTCCTGTTGATGGAACCCCGTTTGACTTCAGGAAACCGACGACAATTGGCGCAAGGATTAATAATGACGACCAGCAATTAAAATACGGAAAGGGCTACGATCACAATTGGGTTATTAATAAACCTATGAATGTGCTTGGTTTGATGGCGCGGGTCTATGAACCCACGAGCGGACGGGTAATGGAAGTCTGGTCAACAGAACCCGGATTGCAATTTTATTCAGGAAATTTCCTTGATGGCACTATTCGCGGGAAATATGGGTGGGTTTATCAATTTAGAAACGGTTTCTGTATGGAGCCGCAGCACTATCCAGATTCCCCGAACAAACCCAATTTTCCGTCGGTTGTCTTAAGACCCGGACAGGTCTATAAAAATACAATAATTTATAAATTCAGCGCTAAATAAGGGGGACTTCAATGAACACATCAGTGTATTTTTCAGGAATTTTACAATCAGGTTTTCATTATAATCCAGTATTCGCTATGACCGGTAGTGCGTTCAGCGCGTTTGACTGGATTGTTATTGCTGCATATTTCGGAGTTTTGCTGGCAATCACCTGGTGGAGCGTAAAGAGAAACAAAGATACGACAGACGATTATTTTCTTGCTGGCAGACATCTTGGGTGGTGGATAATCGGCGCATCAATATTTGCCTCAAACATAGGCTCGGAACATCTTGTTGGACTTGCCGGCAGCGGCTGCACCGATGGCGTTGCAATGGCGCATTATGAACTCCATGCGTGGTGTCTTCTTGTTTTGGCATGGGTGCTTGTGCCGTTTTACATCCGCTCAAAGGTTTATACGATGCCAGAGTTCCTTGAGAAAAGATTCTCACCAACCGCAAGATGGGTGCTCTCTATAATATCTCTTGTCGCTTATGTGCTAACAAAAATTGCTGTTGGTATCTTCGCCGGCGGCGTAGTATTCGGAACATTATTGCCAGAGCTACAGCTCAATCTCGGTTTTGCAACACTTGACAGTTTTTGGGTAGGGTCTATCGCGGTCTTGATAGCAACCGGTATTTATACTGTGCTTGGAGGTTTAAGGGCAGTCGCTTATACAGAGGCGATTCAAACCGTTGTTTTAGTAATAGGTTCGGTGCTCGTCACGGTTTTTGGCTTGATAAAACTTGGAGGCTGGAGCGAGTTGAGAGCAATATTACCATCGGATATGTTTAATCTGTGGAAACCGCTAATTCCTCCGGGGATAGAGGGGACCTGGGAACCGGTTAAAGAACCAACAAGACTTGCATGGTATTTTAATAGTAATTTCCCTTGGCTCGGGATGTTGTTTTGCGCGCCGATAATAGGTTTGTGGTACTGGTGCACAGACCAATACATTGTGCAGCGCGCTTTAGGTGCCCCAAATGAGCAGCAGGCAAGACGCGGCGCGATATTCGCTTCATTTTTAAAACTACTTCCGGTATTTATCTTCATCATCCCAGGTATGATTTGTTTAGCGTTGGCGCTCTCTGGCAAAGTGCCTGAACTCAAAACTTTGGTTGCGCAGCAGGGAGACAAATTTGTAGTTGATAGAGACGCAGCGCAAGCCGCCTTTCCATTAATGGTTTCTTATGTTCTGCCCCCTGGAGTTAGAGGAATTGTTGTTGCAGGTCTTCTTGCCGCTTTGATGAGCTCGCTTTCAGGAGTTTTTAATGCAAGCTCAACTTTGTTTACTGTAGACCTTTATGAAAAATTCAGACCCGGCGCCTCGCAACACGACCTTGTTCGGATCGGTAGAATAGCCACAGCCGTAATGGTGTTGATTGGATTTCTGTGGATACCGGTTATCAAAGGTTCAAAAGGTTTGTATTTTTACCTCCAGGCAATGCAGGGATATCTCGCCCCACCGATATTTGTGGTTTTCTTTTTAGGCGTTTTTATGAAAAGGCTAAATGGTAAGGGATGTCTTGCGGCTTTAATTGTCGGATTTGCGCTCGGCATTTTCAGGTTGTTAGTTGACACTCCGGTAACTCTGGGGCTTAAAGGTTATGAAAATGGATATCCTGTCGGTTCATTTCTGTGGATTATTAATAACATCTATTTCCAGTATTTCAGCCTATTTATATTTGTGGTTTGCATAATAGTGATGGTGGTGGTCAGTTACCTCACAGAACCGCCTGATGAAGAAAAGATAAAAGGCTTGACGTTTGCAACCACAACAGAAGAACAACGCGCTGCAACACGGGCAAGTTGGAACAAGTGGGATGTAATAGCGTCCGTCATTGTGGTATTGATAATAATAGCGGCATATCTGTATTTCAGGGGATAGAAAGGGAAAATTAGATAGTTAAATAAAAGTTGGTATAGAATCTGCTGAATTATAAATAATAAAGTTAATAAATATACTCTGGCTTATGAAAAAATTCTTGTTTGCAATACTCTGGGCATTTGCAATCTCTCTCCAGTCTGCTGTTCCAACCTCAAAGGTCACCGTTCAAGCCGATAAACAGCTCCACCAGATAAGTCCTATCCTGTGGGGAATATTTTTTGAGGATATTAACCTATCCGCAGATGGCGGGATATATCCTGAACAGATACGAAATCGTTCGTTTGAAGATTCTGAAAGACCTATACATTGGGAATTGAAGGAGTATGGAAATGCTCGCGGCGAGATGAGCATTGATTCTTCAAGACCGCTTAACCCGTTTAACAGAAAGAGTCTGCGCTTGCGGATTAATCAAGCAGGGGACAACGGCAGCGTTTGCGTGGTAAATAACGGATACTGGGGAATCTCCGCAGTTGCAGATGAGGAATACAATTTTTCTCTCGCAGCCAGATGCGCGGATGGTTTTGGAGGGAATTTAAAGGTTGAACTTGTTGGTCAGGCAGGGCAGACGCTTGCCTCAGCCGATATAACCGGGATTGGAAATAACTGGAGGACCTACACCTTGACTTTGAAACCTTCGGCGACAGACCACAAGGCGGCCCTCTTTGTCCGGGCAAACCAACGCGGAACAGTGTGGCTTGATATGGTTTCGCTCATACCAAAAAAGACTTTTAAAGGACACGGTTTAAGAACCGATATTTGCCAGATGCTCGCCGATTTAAAGCCCTCTTTTGTTAGATTTCCGGGCGGTTGCTGGGTAGAAGGGGATGATATGGCTCATATGTATAACTGGAAGAAGACTATAGGGGATGTTGCTCATCGCACGCCGCTCTGGAATCTGTGGCAATATTGGGCTACTCACGGGCTCGGTTTTTTTGAGTATTTGCAACTTTGTGAAGATTTAAACGCTGAGCCTTTGTTCTGCATAAATGTTGGTATGTCTCATAGAGAAGTTGTGCCAATAGACCAGATGGGGCAATGGGTGCAGGATGCTCTTGACGCTATTGAATTTGCGAACAGTTCGCCAAACTCGGTGTGGGGAAGTCAACGGGCAAGAATGGGACATCCAGAACCTTTTAATATGAAGCTGATGGAGATCGGGAACGAAAATGGGGGACCCGCTTATAATGAGAGGTGGAAGTTGTTTTACAAGGCAATCAAGGAAAGGATGCCTAAGATGAAACTTGTGGCGAATGTCTGGGGTGGTTATCCGCGCGATCCAATGCCCGATATTATAGACGAACATTATTATAATTCTCCTGAATTCTTTATCCGACAGGTAAATCACTACGACAATTATGACCGCAATGGACCAAAAGTCTTCGTGGGTGAATATGCGGTTACATCCAAATGCGGTAATGGCAATTTGCGTGCGGCAATAGGTGAGGCGGTATTTATGACGGGTATTGAAAGGAATTCTGATGTTGTTGTAATGGCAAGTTATGCTCCGCTTTTTGCCAATGTGAACCATAAACGATGGAATCCTGATTTGATTTATTTTGATAATCATAGAGTTTATGGGACACCATCTTACTATGTTCAGAAAATGTTCAGCGAAAACCGCGGGGATTATGTATTGCCTGTAGAAATTGAATCTCAAGACGTGAAATCTGCTCCGCGAGGCGGAACGATTGGAGTTGGCACCTGGTTAACTCAGGCAGAATACAAGGATATAAAGGTTATTGAAAACGGCAAGGTGGTTTATGAGAGCGATTTTTCAAAGGGAACCGAAGGATGGAAATTTCTTGGAAATGGAGACTGGTCGGTAACGGATGGCGCCTTAAGACAAAGCAGAATCGCTGAAAATGTTCGCGCGATTGTACCTGGAAAAAAATTTACCGAATACACCCTTACACTTAAAGCGCGTAAAATTAGTGGAGCGGAAGGTTTTTTGATTCTGTTTAATGTTAACGATGAAAATGAAAAAGCCTGGTGGAATATAGGTG
>JBAMMJ010000203.1:13555-17238 GCA_039793825.1 Verrucomicrobiota bacterium
TGGGGGAACAGAAATCATGGAATTGAGATGGGGGGAATAATAGGCAACCAGGTTTCTGGGAGAATTGAAACTGGCAAATGGTATGACATCAAGATTGAAGTCACCCGCGATAAAATAAAATGTTATCTGGACAACAAACTCATTCACGACGTCGGTTATCCTGTAATGAAATCCTTGTATGGTTCAGCCAGCGTGGTCAGCTCCACAAAAGAAGTGATATTAAAGATTGTCAACGTTTCCTATGAACCGGAAGCAACTGAGATTATTTTACCAGGCAAGAAAGTTGCGGATGGTGAACTTAACGCGATTACTTTGACTTCGGAAAAAGCAACCGATGAAAATTCATTTGATGAACCGAAAAAGGTCTCGCCAAAACCGGTCAAGATTCAGGTAAAATCCAATACAATCCTGCACACATTTCCAGCAAATTCACTCACTATAATAAGAATTCCGTAAAAAAAATTTAGTCTAAAAGAGAGCGGTGGATGTATAAATCAACAGGATATTATCGTAATGGTAAATTAATCCCGGTCGCAGAATTAATTAACATATTCTATTGAACTAAAAAACATTATGGAGTGCGGTGTTAAGCCTGCGCGATAAGGCGCAACACCGCTTTGTGACTTAGCAAACGCAAAGGAAACGTAAATTACTGTTTATCTTTAATAAGCACATTTTCTATTTCTTTGCTTATTAGACCGAAGGCAACATTTAGAAGCATAGACAGCCTAAATAAGAGGTTATTGAAGTATTTTGACATAGGAACGCTATCGCAACATAGATTCGCCGAATGGGCTATATTCATACTAAGCAAAAACATTACTTGTTCCCTGCTCAAATATCCGATAACATCCCTATTCCCATCATACATCGGGAAATAGATACCGGGATTAACTCCTTTATGTATCACAGTCATCAACAAGCCTCCGATACCGCCAACGCACTGTAAAGTCCCGTTTAATGCTACGCCCCAAACTTGACTTTTCGCAAAAACGTCAGAGCTGTCCGGATCCACTATCTAAATTCATCCCAGATTTTGCATTTGGGCAGAGGGGTTGTGTTTTCACTCGGTGATTCCTGAGTGAAATGCGCCCAACCGCCGCTCCGATCAATGTTTGATAGGGTCATTTCATGGTCGTTACCCTCCCGCAATTACGCCTCCACCACCGTCAGCCCTCAAACTGCATTGCAGTTGAACAGCCGCAGCGCCAGGCGCTGTATCCGCTCCAACCAGTAGCGGATTTTGGCCCGCAAACTCCCATCTGCCACTCCCATCCGCAGCGTGGGCACTCGCCCACCACTGCCGTATATGGCCGGTATGGCCAGCACTTTGAGCCGCAGGGTCTTGAGCCGCGCCACGCCGCCTTCGGCGCTCTTGAGCACACAACGGTTCAAGTGATGCACCAGGTTGTAGCAGACCATCCCAATCAAGAGCATCGCCGCCTCCGTGCCCCAGAAACTGCGCACGTTGAACTCGTGCCACCCGTAGCCCTCCTTCAACTCCTTGATGCAGTTCTCTTCGTTGGCTCGCGGCCGATACGTCCGCCAAATCTCCGCCGCAGTCAAGGTGGTGTCGTTGGTCACCAGCACGCTGTAGCGGTAATCCCGATGTTCCTCCAGTTCCCGAAACAGGAGCGGTTGTTTGCCGCCGGCCTTGGGCCGGCTGGGCACGTGTTGGCGAATCACGATCAAGCGCCGCGCCTGCTTCCAAGTGCTCAGCGCCAACGTGACCTCCGCCACCGCCAAGCCCCGATCCAACTCATGCCACTGGCCAATGCCCCGAATCGCCCGCTGCACATGGCCCGTCAGCCGCAACGCCACGATGTAACGTTGGTTTTGTCCTTCCAAATGCTCCAGAAAACCTTCCTCCCCAAAACCGCTGTCGGCCAGCGTCCAGGTGATGCGCAGGCTCGGGGGTAATCCCCGGCGCGTCTGCTCATAAAACCCGATGCACTGGTGGGCACTGTGCGTGTCCCCGCGCCGATTCCACAGGTTGACCACATACCCGCTGCCCAGGCCGGCCTTGAGCGGATGATGACTGGGCCGACCTGGTTTCCTGGGATTGTAGCCCTTGCGCGCACCCTCCTGCGCCCCGTAGCGCTCGCAGACCGTGCTGTCCAGAATCAACGTGTCTTGCTTGATCTGCTCCTGCTCAATCAGTTGCACCGCCAAAACCACCGCCGCAGCACGCAACGACTCGTTGTGTTGTTGCCGGAACTTGCCGAAGAACCGCGTCACCACACTGCTGGCCTGCGGCATCCACTCCACACCAAAGCACGCCTTCAAGGCCTCCAGGCCGTGACCCCACCAGTTCAGATGACTGAACCGCGTCCCGCCGGTCAGGCTGGTCAACAACAACGCCAGCACCTTCTCGTAGATGCCTTTGGCATTGGGCGATTGCTCCTGCACCGGCACATGCAAAAGCGCCCAGTCCCGAAACTCGATTCGTTCCAGAAACTTGGCCACCACCGAACAGACGCCGCCCCAGGCGGTGAGTTGTTTGTGGGTGAAGGCAATCTGAACTTGCCCAACCCGATCCGCTCGAGTATTGACTGTGTTGTGCTTCACTTTTTTGTGCTCCTTTCTTTTTTGGTTAACCAGAGCAGAGTGAAGCACTTACCGCCTTACTGACAAGTCAACTGCAAAATCTGGGTTCAATTATTTCAATTCACGGCATGCAGCAACCGCGGGCCTCCTCCCTCCAAAGCGGTCCCACCCGCCGGAAGAACGCCCCGGGATCCGTGTGTTTCAGAATGGCCGGATGCCGCGGCTCAGACAGCCCTGATCCGCCGGTTTTCAAAATGCCGCGGGCGCAACGCGCCCGTGCAAGCGTCACTGCGGCCGGACGCGATAGAAGCGCACCGGCTGGCCCGGCGCGGTGGGATCGATGAATTCCACCAGATCCGTCACGTTGGTCACGTATCCCGCCGTGTTCCAGGTCTCCAAATCCGGACTGGATTGCAGCAGGTAGATTTCGCCCGGCTCGCCATAAACCAGGCACCGGAACCGGCGGTCGGGCAGGACCGACGGCGAACGCAGTTCGAGCCGATGAACGACAGCGATGCCGAACGGATTGAATAACAAGCCGCCGGAGGCCAGCACGGTTTGGGCTCCCGTGCTTCCGTCGATCTGCACCACGGCGCCGCTGCCGTTGTTGGCGGTCAGAACGCGTCCGCCCGACGCCGTGGCCAGGCCGGTGGGCAGGTTCAGAAGGTTGTTCGTGGCCAGAACAGTCTGCGCGCCGGAGGCGGGATCGATGCGCAACACGGAGTCGTAGGGACCGCCGCCGAAGGTGGCGGCGTCCGAAACGAGCAGCATGCCGTTGTTGTCCACAGCGATGCCGACGGGGGCCGCCAGGTTGCCCCCGCTACTGACAACGGTCTGCGCGCCGTTGGCGGGGTTCAACCGCACGATGCGGCTGGTCTGGCCCGCGAATGCGGACGGGTCGGCCACGAAGATGTCGCCGTTCGGCGCCACGGTGACGCCGGCCGGCAACACCAGGCTGCCGCCGGACGAGAGGACGGAGACGGCGCCGCTGACCGGGTGGACGCGTTTGACTCCCTGCGTGCCGTCGGCCACGAGGATCGAGCCGTCACGCTCGACGGCGATGCCGATGGCCCCGAGCGGGGCGGTGGTGAAGTTGGTGGCGGAGGCGAGGACGGTCTGCGCGCCGTTGGTGGGGT
>JBAMMJ010000203.1:17248-18346 GCA_039793825.1 Verrucomicrobiota bacterium
TTGACGCGGAGCACGCCGTTGGCCTGATCCACCAGCACGATGGCGCCGGACGGTTCGAGGGCGATGCCATGCAGGTTGACCAACAGGTTGCTTTCCGACAGAACAAACTGCGCGCCGGCGGGGTCAATCAGAACCACCCGCCGCCCGTTGCCGTCGGCGATGACGATGTCGCCGGGGTCCAGGTTGGGCCGGATGGTCATCGTGAACGTGCCGGGGGCGGAATCCAATGTTCCGTCGTTGGCCACGAAGCTGAATACGTCGGTGCCGATGGCGCCGGGATCGGGCTGGTAGATGAAGGCGCCGTTGGTCGGGTTGATGATGGAGATGATACCCTTGAGGCAGTTGGTCACGATGCGGTAATTCAGCGTTTGCGGCGGCTGATCCGGGTCGGTCGCCGCCAGAGTGCCGTTGAAGGATTTGTTCTCCATCGTCGTGCCCGAGCCGGGCAAGGCGGTGGGCGCGTGATTGGCGATGGTGAACGTGAACACGCCGGGAACCTCCGAGTCCAGCGCGCCGTCGTTGACCTGGAACACGACCGTGTCGTTGCCGGTCTGGCCGGGGAACGCGGTGTAGCTGAACGCGCCGGTGTTGGTGTCGGTGAGGACCAGCGTTCCCTTGGTGCCGTTGGTCAGCACGCGGAACGTCAGGACCACCGGCGGGCAATCGGTGTCGATGGCGCTGAACGCGCCGGTGAACGTTGCGGCGAGGCCCACGTTGGCGCTGCCATTGAGCGCGAGGGGAGCATGATTGGCGTGGGCGATGTTGATGCGGAAGGTGTAGGTGGTGTACTGGCCGGTGGGAGTCACGCCGCCGTCCGGGTCGGACACATTGAATGTGAAATCGTCGTTGGTGCTGCACCCGCCGTCATGCAGATAGCCGAGCCGGTTCAGGTCAACGTCTTCCTGGGTGAACCTGTCGCCGGCCAGCAGGTTGGTCCCGTTCAACTGGAGCCAGCCGTTGTGCGGCGGCGCGCCCATGCCGTCGGGCGCGACCGTGTAGGTCAGTTGCGCGGCGGGACTTTCCGTGTCGGCGGCGGCCAGCAACGTGTTGCTGATGACCTGCGAGGCGCCCTGCGTGGTGTACTAGGGATCGTTGCGC
>JBAMMJ010000203.1:18356-21639 GCA_039793825.1 Verrucomicrobiota bacterium
ACCGTGAGCAGGAAGGACTGGCTGTTGGTGGCGCGACCGTCGGTGAGAAAGACGGTGACGAGGGTGTTGCCGGATTGATTGCCCAGCGGATAGGCGCGGAGAAAGGCCGCGTCGGCCGCTGTGCGCGTGATGGAAATTCTGTAGTAGGGCAGGAGCGCCTGGTTGGAGGAAACAGGGGGCAGAAAGGACACGGACGACGCGCCGGTTTCGGCATCCGTAAAGGTGAAGTCGATCGGGCCGACCGCCGTGTTTCTGGGCACCGACACGTCGGCAAACGGTCCGCTGGTGAACACCGGCCGGGTGTTCTCGTAGAAAAAGCCCGCGCCAAACGAGGTGTAGGCCGTGCCGCCGCCGGAGGGAGTGGATTGGGCATCGTAAAACTCGAGCGCCGGCTGGAAGGGACCGGACGACGAAAACGACGCTTCGAAGAGCATGTTGGCTTGAAACATGAGGCCGGGCGTCACCACGAGCACCGCGCCGACATTGGTGGAGAATCCCAGACTGGCGGCGTTCATCAGCGCCAGCGGATCGTCATAGACATCCTTGATTCGGAGCGTGAACCGAGTGTAAACGGTCGTCATGCTCGGCGGCAACCGCGTCTGGCCCGTCCAAACCACGACCCCGCCCGGCAGATCGGAGAGGTTCGAGGCATAGCTCAGGATTTCCGCCGGGAGATACGGCGTCGGGAACGGCGATTGCACGAAAGAGAGGCACACCCCCAGATTGGTGGCGCCCCAATAAACCACGGCCGAATCGGCCAGCGCCACGTTGTAGAAATACCAGGTCTTGCCTCCGGTGCGCTCGATGGCGCCTTCGTCCGGCGACGACGATTCCAGGAAGGAACAGCCGAGCGGTGGAGGGAAGAACGGCCCGGCAATGCTCGAGTCCACCGGCCGCACCACGAAACCGCCGGCACTGGCCCCCACGCCGCCGGGTCCCGCCACCACAATCCGCCCATACGTGGCCCCCGCCGGAACGATGGCACTGATCTGCGTGTCGGACATGACCGTAAACGCGGCGCTGATCCCGTTGAACCCGACAAACGTCGCCCCGGACAGGTTGCTGCCGGTGATCGTCACGACCGTGTCGGTGGGGCCGACGACGGGTGTGAACGAGGAAACGACCGGCAGCGCGGGCAGGGTGGTGAAGGAAGCATCCGCGCCATCGGTGCGGAAGACAACGTTGGTGGCCACAAGCCGGTAATGGTAGGCGGCCAGATGGGTCAGATTGCTGATCGTGGCGCTCACAGCCACGGGGCTCGAGCCGCCGCCGACCGCCTGTGCGGGCGTGACGTTTCTGTAACCGGTCGTGGGACCCCATTCGAACCAGGCCGTGGCGTTGGTGCCATTCGGGTTCACCGTGCCTTTCAAGGTCGCCTTGAAAGCGCCCACGTTGCTGGCGGCCAGGGTCGTCACCGTGGGGGGCAGCAACAGGGTGAGCGTGGCGACGCTGCTGGTCGCGCTGCCGTAGTTGTTGGTCACGATCACCCGGTAATTGCCGATGTTGGCCGGTTGCGCGTTGGTGATGAGGAGCACATCGTTGGTGGCGCCGGCCAGATCGGCCGAGTTGAACTGCCATTGATACGCCAGCGTGCCCGGGCCGGTCGCGGTGACGGTGAACGTGGCGTTCGAGCCGAGCGGGACATGCTGGTTTTGCGGCGGCGTGGTGATGATGGGGGATGAAATGGCCAGCGTGGCGATGCTGCTGGTCACGCTGCCGTAATCGTTGGTCACGATCACCCGGTAATCGCCAATGTTGGCCGGTTGGACATTGCTCAGCGTGAGACTGGCTCCGGTGGCGCCGCTCAGGTCGGTGTTGTTGAACTGCCATTGATAGGCCAGCGTGCCCAGACCCACGGCCGTGACCCCGAACGTGACGTTGGTGCCGGCGGGGACGCTCCGGCTCTGCGGCTGCCCCACGATCACGGGCGATTGCGTGAGGGAAAAGTCGTCGTAAAAGTAACTGCCGCTGCCGCCGGGGCCGGAAGCGTTCAGGGAAACCTTGTTGAACGCGATGTTCTCGTTGGTGCCGGAAAAGAGGATCGTGCCATCCAGCGTGATGATCTGGTTGGTGGAGTCGGTGGTGATGGTAAACTGGTGCCAGCCCGCGGTGCGGCTGACGGTGCCGTTGGTGGTGTGCGAGTTCCAATAGTACTTGCCGTAGTCCCAATCCTGCACCCCGATCGAGGCGCTTTTCGCCAGGGCGGTGTTTTCCAGAACAAAGGACGCGTAGCAATGAAACACGGTGTCATAGAACCAAACGCTGGCGGTGCCGAATTCCGCCGGCGAAAATGTGTGGCTCAAATGCAACTCCAATTGCCCGCTCGTGGTGCGGGTAATCTGCGCGGATTGCGCGCCGGTGTGAGGCTGAATCGTGGACGGGGTGATGGTTCCGTTCTGTTGCTGAACGGTCCAGAACGGGTCCAATGTGGCGCCTTCAAAACCGTCGCTGAACGTCGTCGCGCCCTGCGCCCACAGGGGCAGCGCCAGGGACAGCAGCAAAAGACTCGCCTTGAAATGTCGTGACATGGTTTTCTTCTCCTTCTCGCGCACGAGACCGGCGCGGCCGCTCAGTCCGGATCGCCAGGCGACCGCCTCTCGCTCTTCTTCCATCATCAACGGCATCGCGCACATCGTGCAAGGGTAACCTCGCTGCGCTCGGTAACAAGCAGACGGCTCGGCCAGCGAGCGTGGCAATGTAGATTTATTCTTTATCGCTTTGTAAGCCATGCGTCACCTGAGTTTGTACACAGATTAGCAAGACCACAAACTATATTGTGCCCGAAAAACACCTGTTTTTTGAACCGGCTTTTTTACAAAGCCAACGAACACCTGCGCCAACCCACTCCCTTTTTCCCGAAAATTACAACCCCCTTTACACACCCTTAGAAACTGATTATATTAGCGTCCGCTCTTAAATTAACTCCTTCTATCTATTATTCCATTATGGCCCACATGGTTTAAAAATCAGCTCCTTTTAAGCATACATTTCTTAATTTTCAATGTCCCCATTTTTGGGGACAAAGTGCATTCACCACTTTTATTCTCCATTCCAAAGAACAGTGCGGTGTTAAGTGAGCAAATGCGAACGCAACACCGCTTTGTGACTTTGGATAACCACCAACCTTCAAAAAAAACACACAACCAGCAAATTAAACCCCTTCCCTTGTTCTGGTATTTATTCCTTTGATTGTTTGTCATCTTATGTTGATAAATAATACAGAACCTTTAATTAACTACTTCTTTAGATTTGGTATTTATTCCGTTGTTTTTCTGACATCCGA
>JBAMMJ010000204.1:0-21405 GCA_039793825.1 Verrucomicrobiota bacterium
CTGTGGGTCAATCTTTGGCGCCGGCGGGATGGGGGAGCCATGGCACCTCAGGCATAGGGCGTTGCCAGAAAGTATATTTTTGTATGTGTGCGGTTCGTGGCAATCAAGGCAACTGACACCGGCTCTGCTCATTTTACTTGATAAAAAGGCGGCGAGTTCAAAGTCTTCATCGCGCACCTGTCCATCAGGATAATACACATCGGTTTCGTCCGGGATACTTAAAATGAAATGGTCAAAGAAATCGTTGCCGGGTTTAAAATTGCCGTTCAGATCGCTTCTTCGGGAGTGGCACGAGCCGCAGATAGAAACCCACTGGTTTGTGGTAAATTTAGGGATTGTAGGGTCGCCTTTTCGGTTGGGATTTTTCTTTTGCCAGTTGTTATGAGAGAGCAACGCGCCGTGGCACGCCTCGCAACCGACGCCCATCTCAGACATCCTGCTGTCGTAGGTATCCGTCTGCGGATTGTAATTTTTTATGAATCGTGTGTTGTGGCAGACTGCGCACATTGAGTTCCAGGTCATTCCGCGACCGGTCCAATGCCCCCATTCTCCGGGCTGCCTGTCTTCATCTCCATACACATCAAACCACTCAGCAGAGTTTGAATCTACTGCCAGTTCAGTTACCTGATATCTGCCGCCTTCGCCTTTTATAAGGAATTGCCGCAGCGGTGAGACGGCAAAGACCCGTTCTACTTTGAACGGCTTTACAACGCCGTCTGGACCTTTTGTTATAATCTCGTAAATTCCTTGATTTATTCGCGCCTCTGAGGTTTGCGTGCCGTGCTTGAATTTTCGCGGCGGTTCAAATGCGGCGCGGTCAATCGCAGGAATCAATTCTCGTTCAGCAAGGGCGTGGTGAGAATAACGCCACTTTTCGTAAGCCTGCGGATGACACTCCGCGCAACTCTGAGAACCCGCATAGTCCTTTAATATTTTTCTGTAATCGGTTTCAGACCCGTGCGATTTAGCCGCAATTGATTGTTGATGCCCTCTCCTGTTTGAAACATAAATGAACAAAAATAGGTTTAAAACAATGATAAAAAACACGAGGAATTTTAAAAACAATTTATATTTTTTTGATGAATCGTTTTGCTGACTTTGCATTTTGAATTACTCAACTTTTTCCTTTTGCAAGAAATTTTTTAGATCAAGGTAGTGTAGCCAGAGTTTTTGATTGAGCGAGCTCAACACGCCCAGCTCGCCGCGTGAGCGGACTCTTCTGGAATAAACCTTAAAGAGCGATTCAATTGGCGTTTTTTCAAAGGCGCTTCTGGCTTCTTCAAATTGAGATTTCCACTGTTGTTTGTCAATTCTGCCGCGCAAAAAATTGTCGCGCAACCGTTGCGCCGGTTCCATAGACCTGCTCGTCTCGTCCAGCAGCAGAGTGAATTCAAAATTCGCAATGAGCCAATCAAGGTTCGCCCTGTGGTTTTTGTCGGCGGTTTTCTCCATAATCTGTTTTAGCTCCGCAACATCTTTTTGAAGTCGCTCTTTCAGTTCTGGTTTAATCAGTCCCCAGACGGTGTCGTATGGATAATATTCCGGCGAATAAGCGGCTGGTTCCTGATTTAAATCATACCAGAGGAGTTTTTCGGCAATCTGTTGAGCAAATTCTTTTCCGAATTCGCGCTCGCAATATTTTTTATAAAACTCTTCAACTGTTGGCGCGTTTTCGGGGTTTGCAGCATAAGTGGCAAACGCTTCAAGGTTCGGACGCGTCTCTTCGGTTCGCCAGTGAATTGCAAGGACGCCATCTAACTTTTGTTTGTGGGCGAGCGTTACCTGTTGGCGCATAAGACTGACGCGTGGTTGCAGGTGCCACAGCCGCGCGTCTCCCTCCAACCACGGTATAGCCCAGACGATTCGGCGTTTGGCAATATCTTCCATTATCGGGGGTTGAGCCTCCCAGCCTTGATTTGGATTCAGACAGGAAAAGATTATATCAAGCGGCAATGCCCTGTCCAGACCAGCAAGTATGGACGGCAATTGAGTTTTATTTCCCCACCCGCTGATAACCACCCGCACTTTTGGCGCCTTTTTGCTGATGTATTCGTAGGCAAGCCGAATATAACTGAGAGCCCAGACACCTGTAAAAACAGTCTCCTCTGATAGCGCGTCCTGAAAATATTGCCAATCCCGGCGATAAACATCTCTAAAATCGCTTGACGCATAGGGTCTGACCACATCCATAGAAAACTCGTGTAACCAGAGCCAGATAAAATCAACGTCGGGATAATTTTCAAGGATGTTGTCTACTGTTTTGTATAAAATCTCTATGGACGCCGGATGCGTCGGGTCGGGTAACATAACACCGCGAATCCAGGATGATGGCGGCACAACGGAGGCAAACTCCGGCGGATGAATCCCGAATTCAAACCCGATGCCGACCTGTATGCCTCGTTCGTGCGCAAGTGAAATGACTTTCCTCATCAATGCCTGCGCCCGGGCGTAACGTTCTTCTTTATCGCGCGCAAACAGGGCGCAATCCGCACCAAACCCCTCAACCCCATTCGGAAGTTGAAAGACCTTGCCTGAATCAAACGCAAATTTGCTCACCGACAGCGGACGATATCCCCAGCGAGCGGTTAAAGAGGTGTCAAAAAAACAATCCGGAACAACGTTTCTGTATTCAATCTTTATAATCGGTTCAACATAAGTAACATAGCGTTCCCCGCCGCCAGTGTAGCAATGAAACGCCACCATATTCAGACCGAGTTCTTTCATCCTGTTTAGATATTTCACGTAATCGCTTTCGTTCCAGGCAGTCGGACCGCTCAAAAAATTGTGCCACGGGATTGTGCCCCTGACTTTGAATGCCGATTCCGCCCCGAATACAACAAACCCCTCCCGCAGCGACAGAAAAATAATTAAACATAAGAGAGTAAACTTTCCCGCCCTGCACAGGCTGAGACCTGACACCGTCGGATTAATAATTTTCTTATTGCAATTATTCTCTTTACATATTTTTTTGTTTGCTGGCATTTTAAATACTTGAGTTTTTAACCCCGAGCCGCAGACATTCTGAATAAAATTCAGGGATAAAAAATGTCGTTTTCGGCGATATCAGGAATACCGACTACAAGGACTCTCATTTTGCCTTTTGCGCCGTGGACTACATTTGGCGGGATATGAATGATTGAGCCCTTGCTGATGTTGTAGCTTTTGCCATCCAACGTTATCTCGCCCTCACCGTCAAGGACATAGTAAATTTCCACTGCTCGTTTATGATAATGCGGTTTTGCGCCGTTAATATCCACCACGTGGACCCACGCCGCGGCGCCGGTGTCTTCCTTGCTCAACAATCTTTTTCTATGACCGCAGGCGCTCCGCTCGGTTATTGCCTGGTCATCGGTTTTAACAATCAATGAATATTGCATTTGACTTTGTTGACTCAAGCCTGAAAAGGTTAATGTTTGAGATTTTCTCCAAGAGTAAAAGCCTGCCCAAGATAATCCCCCACGCCGTAATAGGCGTAGGTATCAGGCGTAAAAATGAGGGGTTTAAGCTTTTTGATGTCAACAACGCCGCTGTCGTCCAGAACAGATTCGTCAGCCCTTACGTTTAAAATTTTTCCAACAAACTGGGTATGAATTCCCAGTTCAATGGTATGGTACAGGCTGCATTCAAGAACGACCGGGAATTCGCCAATGTATGGCGCTTCAACATATTCGCTTTTTACGGGGGTCAGTTTTATTGCGGCGAATTTATCCACATCTTTTCCAGAAACCATCCCTAAATAATCTGTTTGTTTTATTTGAGATTGTGAAGGGATGCTGATTGTGAACGCCTTTTTCAGGAGAATATTGTGGTAGGTGTAAGTCGCTTTGCGCAATGAAATCGCCACGCACGGCGGGTCTGAACAACAAATTCCTCCCCACGAAACCACGGCGGCGTTCGGTTTTCCTTTCTCATCGTAAGTGCCAATTACAAATACAGGAGTCGGATAAACATAAGTCTTTGCTCCAAGCGATTTTTTCATATACATATATTATTGTAAGAAATTCAAATTTTAACAGTAAAAAATTTTAACAAAAACCGTCGCGGCAAACTGCAAACACAGGTCTCTATTACTCATCAACAGGATTAAAACTTTTGAACGGTTTAGATGGCAAAGTTCTCAATAATTATAACCGCGATGCCCATTAAAGCGCCCCCGGCGATAATCCCGGCGCAAATTGGTTCCATATTTTGAACAAAGACCTGTTCCTTCCACGACTTTGTATTTTCCCATCTTTTTGCGGCAAGCCAGAAAAATAGCGACCCTAAAAACATTGCAAGGCAGGTGTTAAACGGGATTACGGTTGCAAGCCCGATTCCCACGCCCGATAACCAGAAACGCCCTTTTGTTCTGACTCTGATTGCTTCAAGCATAATCCCCAGAAGCCCGCCAATTAACACCGCCCATTGCGCAGAAACGGGTAGTTTGCTAATCCCTTGCGTGAGCACCTCGGCAACCGCCTTCCAGATTGTTGCAGCCGGCATCGGGTATTGCTCGGTTATCAGGTTTTCGGGACCTTTGTGCAGAAACACAAGATAAAATATAGGAACTGAAATAATGGCGCCAGCAATGATACCGAGCACGTGTCCGATAGCTTGCTGACGCGGTTTTCCACCCAGCATATAGCCGGGTTTTATGTCCATTAATAGGTTGGCTGCATTGCCGGCGACTTCGGCAGTTATGCCTGCTGTGGCTAAATTTGTGGTTATGTTTCCGGGGGCAAGAATTCCGAAAAATAGTTGCGTTAATTTTCCCATCGCCCCGATCGGCGTGATTGATGTTAAAGCCGTAGAGTTAACCGCAATCAGGGTAAATATGAAGATAAGCGGCAGGGCAATTATCCCGAGAATAATTGAAACCCCGAAGAATTTGTGCGCAAGCGCAACCACTATCCCGCCCACGACAGGTATCCCTATAATAAACACTGACATCGGCAATTCAATATCTTTCAATACATCAGAGTTGTTTTGCTGAGATTTCTTAAACAACCCTTTAAAGGCGCTCAAGAAAATTTGCGGTTTTGAGAAAAAAGCAAATAGCGAAGATGTTGTCATCATCGCCACTCCACCCCATAGCGCCCACATAGTAATACTTTTAAATCCGTATTGAATTGTGCCGTCTGAAAACGTCTTTCCAACGATGTCGCCCCGATGAATCATTATCGGTACAATAAGGCAGTAGTTTAAGATTGCCCCTATAATCAATGAAACGCCTGTTCTAATGCCCATCAAACCGCCGGCAGCCATCATCACAATGTCCGAATCCAGACGCACAGTCAATTGCCTTAAATCTATACCGTTGATTTTTAACGTCCAGAGCTTGTATATCCATTCATCAAGATATTCGGGAATCGCGAGAAACCCCAATTTAATTTTCACCATAATAGGATGACTGCTCATTAACTTCACCAGAGCCGAAATGGTGCCGGTTGTAATCAAGAGCTTTGCTTTTAGCAAACCCTCGGCGGCATTGCCTGAATGAAGAGCATCCATAACCACGCCCGCCGCCCTGCCTTCCGGGAATGGATGTTGTTCGTCGTTTATAAACCGCCGTTTTAATGGGAAGGCGAATAAAACCCCCAAAATCGCGATTGATACAATCCATATCATAGTGGTGAGCATCGGCAATGGCGCGTTTGTGACCAGCATATAGGCGGCAAGCGAGGATATCATCGGCGAGGTCATATAACCGGCTGCCGTTGCGATTGATTGCATACAATTGTTTTCAAGCAACGTGAATTCACGCCCCAGACCGATAGAAGAAAGCAGTTTAAACATCGCAAAGGCAAGGATTACAGAGGTTATTCCGACGCCAAGTGTCCACCCTGTTTTTGCCCCCACATAAAGATTCGTCAACGATAATATGCCGCCGAGCATCATTCCTGTTATCGCCGAGCGCAGTGTCAGTTGCGGCATATCCCCCTTCCAGACATTTTCAAACCACCACCTGTCCTTTTGTTCAAGACTCCACTCGCGGATTTGTTGTTCGTTCAGCGATCTTATTGCCATCGGTTTATCCCGTCATTTTAGTTAAATTCATTTTAACCGCGTATTTCAGATTTATGATTGAGGTAAATTATTAAAACAAATCCATACAAATAAAAATAAAATTTTGCTTCTATTGCAAATAATTCTTTTAATCGCAATCCGGAGTAATCAATAATTTAACCCAGAATATTATGAGAAAATCCGAAAATATAACCTTTTTGTTGATATGTATGGTTTTGTATTTTTTCCTCACCAATTCATTCGCAGCGATTGACAGGCGCGCAGTCGTTTTGAGACATAACGTTGTAATCACAAATTTTGACATTGAATCCCCGCTGACAGTCGGAAATGGAAATTTTGCGTTCACAGTTGATATAACCGGGCTTCAAACCTTTCCCTCTTATTATGAAAAAACTATACCGCTGGGAACGCTATCTCATTGGGGCTGGCACTCGTTCCCGAATCCGCAACACTGGTCTATGTCAAAATTTAAATTCACCCCGTTTAATTCGCGTGGCAGAAAGGTTGAATACCCGGATATACCGAACAATCTCAGAACCCCTGAAATTACATACCTCAGAGACAATCCGCACAGACTTCATCTTGGCAGAATCGGACTCAAATTTGATACGGACAAAACAGAAATATTGACCAACGCTATTGAAGATGTTCATCAAACCCTTGATTTATGGAAAGGCGCAATTCATAGCAGATTTATTTATTCAAAAAACGCCGTTGAGGTTGAAACTCTGTGTCACCCTGGGCGGGATATAGTCTGCATAAAAATTCATTCCCGGCTGCTGACGCAGGGCAGGCTTGGAGTTCTAATCGCGTTCCCTTACGGAACGCCAGATTTTAGAACCGCAGACTGGAATAAACCCGAAGCCCACACGACCACCGTGCTAACAAACATAGCCCGTATTATAAGGTTTGTTCGGCAGGTAGACGAGACCCGCTACCAGTTAGTTGCCACATCAAATCCGGAATGTTCGGTTCAAATTCAGAAAGAAAGACACCATTTTATCTTAACGCCAAAAACAAAGACCGATACAATAGAAATCTTGTGCGAGTTTACTCCACAGGAAGATTTGCAACCAATTTTTTCGTTTGAGCAGGCAAAAAAAGAGACCGCTGAATATTGGGAAAAATTTTGGATGAGCGGCGGCGCCATTGACCTATCGGAAAGCAAAGACCCACGATGGCAAGAACTGGAAAGAAGAATTGTGTTATCACAGTATTTGACCGCAATACAATGTTCAGGAATTTATCCTCCGGCAGAAAGTGGGCTGACATTTAATAGCTGGGCAGGAAAGTTTCACCTTGAAATGCATTGGTGGCACGCGGCGCATTTTATATTGTGGGGACGCCCTGAACTGTTTGAACGTAGTTTTGAGTGGTATAAAAAAATCCTTCCCCAGGCGCAAAAAATGGCAGAACGTCAGGGATATAAAGGGGCACGTTTTCCGAAAATGACCTCCCCATCTGGAATTGAATCGCCCTCCACTGTCGGACCATTCTTAATCTGGCAGCAGCCGCACCCGATTTATTTTGCCGAACTTCTTTACCGCAATAATCCCTCGCGCGCGATTCTGGAAAAATACCGCGATATTGTATTTAATGCGGCTGATTTTATGGCTTCATATGCAGGCTGGGATGAACAGGCAAACCGATATACGCTCCGACCGCCACTCCAATGCGCCCAGGAACGGTTTCCAAAGGAAACAACCTACAACCCAACTTTTGAACTAACTTACTGGCGCTGGGGACTCATCACCGCTCAAAAATGGCGCGAACGACTCGGCTTGCAAAAAAATCCTGAATGGAACGACGTAATCAGAAAACTCTCCACCCCGACAATAACAAACGGACTTTATCTATTCGCCGAAAGCGCCCCTGATTCATATACAAATCCGCGTTTCAGAACAGACCATCCTGCCGTGCTCGCCGCTTACGGATTTTTACCAGGACCGCAGATTGACCCGAAAATTATGGAAAACACCTTTCATTGGATATGGAATAACTGGGACTGGAAACAAACCTGGGGTTGGGACTATCCCCTCGTTGCAATGTGCGCCGCAAGGCTTGGAAAACCTGAACTCGCAATTGAAGCGTTGTTGATGAACACGCCAAAAAATTATTACCGACAGAACGGTCACAATCACCAGAGAGCTAACCTGACGATTTATTTACCCGGAAACGGCGGACTTCTTTCAGCAATTGCGATGATGTCAGCCGGATGGGACAACGCGCCGCATACCAATGCGCCGGGCTTTCCTCAAAATGGCTTGTGGAAAGTAAAATACGAATCACTCCGTCCCCTTCCTTAAATTAATCCTGTCTAATTGACATCCAACCGCCGGTGTGGATAACTCAGTTTAAACTGATTGTTGAGATTCGCCTCTGGCAGTTTTGTTTGAACGGGCGCGAGCCGCCGTTGTCGCAACTTTTCTTTTTCTCTTTTTTGAGCCTGTTTCTGCCGTTTGTTGCTGATTTGTGGTTGATTCTTCCACTGATGACCGCGCCGTGGCAATTTGCGGTGAAGCACTGATAGTTTGCTCGGCAACTTGTTGCCTGGTTTGTTCTTTAAGCCGCTCCAGAGCCTCAGCCTGGCGCATTCTGATAAGTTGCGTCTCGGCTTCAAACCAGTGCCGTTCAGCGCAACCCTCCGGACATCCTTCGCTCAACCAGATATAATACGCCATCGTCGCTATCTCTTCGTGAGTAGGACGCGGTACCTCTATATTAATAATATCGCTTGCCGATTGTTCCTTGATTTCACCAGACCGATGATTGCTCGGATTATTTGAAACATTATCCATACAAAATTAATATATCACAGCAACTCAAAAAAACAAATTAATGTTGCTAATAAATCCCCGAATCGTGGATAGACCTAAAAAACTTTATTTTTAATCAATATCTTAAACTGTTGGTGGTAGAATTGCGGTCATTTAGCGGCTAAATCGTCCCTGCGCTATCGGAAAGGACTGAATAGATTTTTTCTGCGCAAATTACACTCCTCCCATATAGAGCGCGTAAAGGGAAAAGATTTTTTATAAATTTTGAAAAGGTCTATAAAAACAGCGCGAAAAACTCTCCCCTATGTTGCCACGTAATGACTGATGCCCAACGCCTTGTGGCATTGTTTTTTTCTTGCTATATAAAATTCAAAGTATTATTGTGCCAGAAATCTGAACCGACTACGCCAGACGTAATGAAAGCCGGTAAGACAAAAGCGGTAATTTTTGATATGGACGGGGTTTTGACAGATTCCGAGCCGCTTATAAATATGGCGGCGGTTCAGATGTTTTCTGAACTTGGATTAAGGGTCAACCCGGAAGATTTTGTCCCTTTCATCGGCGCAGGCGAGGAGAGATATATCGGCGGCGTCGCGGAAAAATACAAATTCCCTATAGACATCAAGCTGGCAAAAAAGAGGGTCTACGAGATATATCTCCAGCTTGTGCCGAACCATTTAAAGGCTTTCCCCGGAGCGGTTGAGTTTGTCAGAGAATGTAAACAGAACGGTTTAAAGATTTCGTTAACTTCAAGCGCCGACATTATCAAGATCAGAGCCAATCTGGAAAAAATCGGATTGCCAATTCCTTATTGGGATGTTGTTGTGAGCGCTGAAGATGTTGAGAAAAAGAAGCCGGCGCCCGACCTGTTTTTAAAAGCGATGCAAAAATTGGGCGTTGAGCCTGCTGAATGCGTTGTTATAGAAGATTCTATTAGCGGGATTCAGGCTGCCCTTGCCGCCGGAGCGCAATGCATTGCAGTCGCCCATACATTTCCTGAGGAAAAATTGAAAATCGCTCATTTGGTCAAAGAAAAAATTTCAGATATCAGGTTGGATGATTTATGAATCGGATTTATATATGGAATTTTTATGTAACTTTTAAGAGGGAGAAGTCTCGTAAATAATAAGAATAAAAGTAGTTAAAAAAATAATAGTATAACATCGTTCCAATGTTGCGGTCTATTAAACAATATGTAAAAGTTGCCAGTTTATTTTTGTTCGCTGGGGTCTGGTCGGTAACTGGCATTGATGGAATAGTAACGAACGCACTAAATAGTTCAGAAGATTCAAATCCCAAAAACGCGCTCACTTTGCGTTGGGAAAACGACGTTGTCGGCGGAACAGATGAGAACTATTCAAACGGCATATCGCTTTCGCTTGCGCGTCGCGGGCGCGGACTTTTTGGAAAGGTATGGGATTTATTCGGGGTAGAAGGGGCTGAGTATTATCATAGTTACGAAGCCGGTCAAATAATGAATACCCCCTCTGACACATATCGCGTCGATCCCGACCCAAACGATAGACCGTATTCAGGATTGCTCTTTTTAGGACTCGCGACGCAAATTAGAAAAAGTAATGACTTTCATGGTTTAAAGTTTGTTACCGGCGTTGTGGGTCCGGCTTCGCTTGCTAAAGAAACGCAAATCTGGTTTCACAGAATTATTGGTTCGCACAGGCCTATGGGCTGGCATCATCAATTGCACAACGAACCTATTTTTAACTTAGTCTATGAATACAGGCATAAGTATATATTGTTAGATACAGAATCAGGTTATTCAGCAGAATTGATTCCTGTTGCCAATGTGATGGCAGGCAATGTGTTGTGTCAGGGACAACTTGGTTTGCAAAGCAGGATAGGCTGGCATATACCCGATGATTTTGGCACAACTCTTTTGCGCGCAATGGGCAATTTAACCCTACCGAAATACAAAGAGGCCGGCAAATACAGCAAAGCCGGATTTTATATTTTTGGCGGTGGCGGTTTCAGGGCTGTTGCGCGAGATTTGCAACTTGAAGGAAATAGCTTCAGGGATAGTCCGGGAGTTAGCATACGCAATTTTGTTCCCTCAGGCGAAATTGGGCTGTCAATATATTTTAAAGCGATCCAAATTACCGCTTCGTATATTGTAAACGGTCGCGAATTTGACTATCAGCGGCACACTTCAGATTACGGAGCGCTTTCAGTAACTCTGTTCTTTTAGGCAAATATCTATCGGTTGAAGCTGTTATTATTCTCGCCCGGTATCTTCTGTCCTGCTTCAGGGTACAGATATTTGTATTCAATTGCCTGCACGCCCACAATTGCGGCAACACCGAATACCTCATGCGCATTTGCCCCGCGCGCAACGTCTGCGGCAGGCCTGTCCAACCCTAATAAGATTTGTCCGTATGCGTTCGCTTTTGCTATGTGTTGAATAAGTCTGCTTGCGATACTTGCCGAATTAAGGTCGGGGAATATTAAAACATTCGCCTTTCCTGCCACCGGGCTATTTGGCAATTCTTTGCTGGCAAGTTCAGGCACAATGGCAATATCAGCCTGTAATTCGCCTTCAAAATCGGCATCAAGATTTTTCTCTTTTGCTTTCTGGCTCGCAAGCGCGGCAGCAGCCTGAACTTTGACGGCTTCCGGATGCGATGAGCTGCCTTTGGTTGAAAATGATAAAAACGCCACTTTTGGTTTTTTCCCAAGAAGTCTGTGGGCAAGTTGAGCTGTCAGCACAGCGGTAGTGGCGAGTTGTTCAACTGTCGGTTGAGGTATTACATCACAATCCGCAAGAAAAAAGACCCCGTGTTCGCCATATTGCGAATCCGGCACTTCCATAATCATACAACTTGAAGCCGTTGTAATGCCCGGCGCCGGTTTAATTATCTGAAAAAATGGTCTCAACACGCCCGAAGCAGCTTCTCTCACCCCTGATACAATACCGTCTGCCTGGTGCATTGCCACCATCATTGCCCCAAAATAGTTCGGATTTAACATTGCCTGATAGGCTTCCTCAAGCCTCATCCCTTTTGCGCGGCGCAATGTTTCAAACCTTCTGGCAAAGTTTTCCAATTCCTCGCTCTCAGCCGGATTTATTATCCTTATGCCTTCTAACGATACATTCAAATCCATTGAGAGTTCTTTTATTTTTGTCCGATTACCGAGCAGAATTGGGGCGCCGAGCCTTAAAGCATGAAACTGGCGCGCAGCCTGAATCACTCGCGGTTCTGTCCCTTCCGGAAACACTATCCGTTTGGGATGACGTTGCAGCTTTTCTAAAATCGTTCCTATGAATCGCATTGATTATCCTCAGTTTGATTTTTTAAACCATTATTGCGCGGGCGATTTCATCAGATTTTTCTTTACCGCACAATAATTTAACGATGCGCAAACCTAACTCCACCGCTGTTCCAGCCCCCCTTGAAGTGATTATATTGGAATCCTGAACTACCTTTTCGTTCAATAATGTCTGAGGAAGTTCGTGCTGCACGCTGAAATGCGAGGTAAACTTGCGACCCGCAAGCAACCCGGCATCGGATAGAATAGTCGGCGCGGCGCAGATTGCTGCGACAAATTTTCCGGATTTGCCAAACCTTTCAGCAAGCTTGACCAATTGCGCGTTTTTCCTTGCCTCCTTCACCCCCGGACCGCCCGGTATGAACAAAAGTCCATAATCATCAGGATTGATTTCGTCTATAAGTTTCTCGGCTTGAATCACAATGTTAGAACGCCCGACGACCGGTTTCTGGTCTGTTAATGAAACAATCGTAACCTCTATGCCGGCGCGACGCATAATATCAACCGGCGCAACAAATTCAATCTCTTCAAACCCCGGAAATAAAACAGTTAAAACTCTGGTTTTCATACCCATCTTTGAATAAAAGAGTTATTGACTACTTTCTCATTTTTGTAAATGTAATTCTTATTGGTGATTAGGCAAATTTTAAGTTAATGACTCAACAGCCATTAAATTTGCCAGAATAGAAGTTGTTATTTGTTAAAATTTACAAAATCTTTTGTTGACAATTATCGGATTAAAGTGGAGATAAATTTAGATTTATGAGTTTGTTAAAAGATCAAATAGCGGTAATTACCGGCTCCGGACGCGGTATCGGACAGGCTATTGCTGTCAAGTTTGCGTCCGAAGGCGCCGATATTGTATGCGTTGAATTGAAGGCTGAATTCGCAGAACAGACCTCGCAAAAGGTGAAAGAACTCCAGCGCCGCGCGTGGGTCTTTGAATGCAACGTCGCCGACGCCCAGGCGGTTGAACAGACCGCCGAGAAAATTTTGGAGCAGACCGGTCGGGTGGACATCCTTGTAAACAATGCCGGTATCACCCGCGACAATTTGTTGATGAGAATGAGTGAAGCCGACTGGGACGCAGTGCTTGACACCAATCTTAAAGGGACTTTTCTCTTTACAAAGGCGTTTTGCCGCTCATTTTTAAAACAACGTTCCGGCAGAATAATAAACATTGCCTCTGTAATAGGTTTGATGGGCAACGCCGGGCAATGCAACTACGGCGCAAGCAAGGCTGGCGTTATCGGATTCACAAAATGCGTGGCGCGCGAACTTGCTTCGCGCGGCATCACGGCAAACGCAATCGCGCCGGGCTTTATTGAAACGGCTATGACAGCAAGTTTAGGCGAGGACATCCGCCAGCAATTGTTGAAACAAATCCCGCTCGGTACGCTCGGACAGCCGGAAGACGTCGCAAATGCCGCGCTCTTTTTCGCGAGCCCGCTTGCAAAATATGTCACCGGGCAGGTGCTCGCGGTGGACGGCGGAATGGCAATGTAAAATTTTTAAATTATACCATTGACGAATTTAAAATCGTGGATAAATATTTTTTGCCCGCAAGATTTAGGGGAAAAAATTAAAATAATGTCTTGACGGTTTTTAAAAAAGTGGCATTAAAAACACGCAAAGCAATTATAAAACAAAAACGGAGAAAATATGGCAGCAGAAAAAACTATTGAACAGAGAGTAAAGGAAATCATTGTTGAACAACTCGGTGTCAAACCTGAACAGGTTACTCCGGAGGCTAAATTTATTGAAGACCTTGGAGCAGACTCGCTTGACACCGTTGAACTGGTGATGGCGCTTGAAGAAGAGTTCGGAAGCGAAATCCCGGATGAAGAAGCCGAAAAACTCCAGAGCGTCGGCGACGTCATCAAATACATAGAAGAGAATTGCAAAAAGTAATCCAGACACAACGCCAATGAAAATATCGCGGGCAGCTCTGGCGTTAATTGGATAAACTCCGAGGCTGCCCTTTCATTTTATGGCTGATTCCTGGAACGACAGACGCGTGGTGGTGACCGGTGTTGGAGTCGTAACTCCACTCGGTCATTCTGTCAAAGAACTCTGGGACAATTTGCTCCAGAGTAAATGCGCCGTTGACAGAATAACCGCCTTTGACCCTACCGGTTACGATACGCAGATCGCGGCTGAAGTTAAAAACTTTAACCCAGCCCCCGCTTTCCCTAATCCAAAGGACCTTCGCCGAACCGATAGATTTTCCCAATTCGCAATCTATGCCGCTCATCAGGCAATAAATGATTCAGGCATTGACCTTGATAAAGAAAATCTTGACGAGATAGGCGTCTACATCGGTTCAGGAATCGGCGGACTTTCTACCACTGAAGAGCAGCACACCGTCTTGCTCCAGAAAGGACCGGGCAGAATGTCGCCGTTTGTTATCCCTATGCTCATTTTGAATATGGCGGCAGGATTGGTCTCAATGTTTTATAAACTACGCGGACCAAATATGGCGACCTGCACCGCCTGCGCTACCTCTTCCCACGCCATAGGCGAAGCCTGGCGCACAATAAAAATGGGCGACGCCAAAGTAATGATTGCCGGCGGCGCCGAGGCTACCATAACCCCTTTCGGAATCGGCGGCTTCTGCGCAATGAAAGCAATGAGCACCCGCAATGACGAGCCCAAAAAAGCCTCCCGCCCCTTTGACCGCGACAGAGATGGCTTTGTAATAGGCGAAGGCGCAGGCATCCTTGTCCTTGAAGAACTGGAACACGCAAAAAGTCGCGGCGCAAAAATTTATGGAGAAATTTGCGGCTACGGCAATACGGCAGACGCAAATCATATGACCGCCCCCGACCCGGAAGGCAACGGCGCAGCAAAGTGTATAGCGATGGCGTTGCGCCATTCGGGTTTAAAACCGGAAGATATTGATTATATCAACGCCCACGGCACATCCACACCGCTCGGTGACATCGCAGAGACTAAAGCAATCAAAACCGTTTTCAAAGAACACGCTAAAAAACTGGCAATCAGTTCCACAAAAAGCGCCACAGGCCATATGCTCGGCGCCGCAGGCGCGGTGGAGTTGATAATCTGTCTAAAGGCTATTGAGACAAACATTGTGCCACCCACAATAAACCTTGATAACCCAGACCCCGAATGCGACCTTGACTATGTACCGCACAAGCCAAGAGAACAAAAAGTCAACGCAATCTTAAATAATTCGTTCGGATTCGGCGGCCATAACGCCTGTATAGCCGCAAAACGGTTCAACGGCTAATTCTTGTTTCAAAAGATTTTTACCGCGTCCTGCTCCTAACTTATTCCCTGCTTTTCCCAACCATTATATATATTGATAAAAGCCGATCAGAACCTCCTCAATCTAAGAGATTATTTCTCCAATACATTAACTTTTAATATTCAAGCAGTTTATTTTCTATTCGCTTTCTCAACTTCAATTAATTAAATTGCAAATTAAAGAAAAAACGTTAAAATTGGTCTATAGTGGCAATATCGCCGCTGTAATTTTTTAATTATCGTGAAGATACAGCCTTGATTTACGACAAGGCTTTTTTGTTATAACTAAATAGTATAAAATGCGGCCATTATGGACGCCGAACAATAATACAGATTGAAAAATATTATGAAAGCCGCCAAAAATGCAGTTGAACGAAAAAGTTTAGAACAGCGGGAGAGGATGAGCGATATTGAACGACTCCGTCACTCTGCCGCTCACATTATGGCAGCCGCCGTTTTAAGACTTTGGCCCGATGCAAAACTGGATATCGGACCGGCAACAGAAGATGGATTTTACTACGATTTTGACCTTCCCAACCATAGATTTACACCGGATGATTTTCCGAAAATTGAAGAGGAGATGCGCAAGATTATTAAGGAGAATCATCGCTTTGAAAAATTCGTGAAGACCCGCGAGGAGGCAAAGGCGTTCCTGGAGCAAAAGGGGCAGACATACAAGATAGACAGATTGAACGATATTCCTGAAGGGGAGCCGATATCATTCTACCAGTGCGGCGAATTTGTTGACCTTTGCGCCGGACCGCACGTTATGCGAACAGGGAACGTGAAGGCATTTAAACTCCTGCGGGTAGCTGCGGCATATTATCGCGGAAATGAGAAAAATCCCCAACTCCAGCGAATTTATGGAACCGCTTTTCCGACAAAGGCGGAACTTGAAGAATGGTTAAAGGCTCAGGAAGAGGCTAAAAAACGTGACCACCGCCGAATCGGCAGAGAGATGCAGATATTTCTCTTTGATGATGATGTCGGACCGGGACTCCCATTATGGATGCCGAATGGAGCGGTAATTGCCGAAGAACTTGAAAAACTCGCAAAAGAAACCGAGTTCCTTGCCGGATATGTTCGCGTTCGCACGCCCCATCTGGCAAAGGAGTCAATGTATCTAACCAGCGGACATCTGCCTTATTACGCCGAGAGTATGTTTCCGCCAATGGAACTGAAGGAATACGACGAAAATGGACAGGTCAAGTCCGTTGAAAAATATTATTTGAAGGCGATGAATTGCCCGCATCATCATAAAATCTTCGCCGCTGTTCCCCGCAGCTACCGCGACCTGCCCCTGAGACTCGCCGAATACGGCACCTGTTATAGATACGAAAAAAGTGGAGAATTAATGGGACTTATGCGGGTCCGCTCTATGCAGATGAACGACGCGCATATTTATTGCACACCGGAGCAATTCGCGGACGAGTTCAAAGCCGTAAATGATATGTATTTGAAATATTTCAAAATCTTCGGGTTCAACAAATACCTGATGCGTTTCAGCACGCACGACCCGTCAAGATTGGGACAAAAATATGTCAACGAACCAGAACTCTGGATTAAAACAGAAGATATGGTTCGTAGGGTGCTGAACGAATCCGGGATTGATTACATTGAAGTGCCGAATGAAGCCGCATTCTACGGTCCAAAAATAGATGTGCAGATTTGGAGTATTAGCGGCAGGGAGTTTACCATCGCTACAAATCAGGTGGATTTTGCCGTCCCGCGGCGGTTCGGTCTTGTCTACAGAGATAAAGACAACACAGATAAAACGCCAATCGTGATTCACCGCGCCCCTTTGGGAACGCACGAGAGGTTTATCGGCTTTTTAATTGAACACTATGCCGGAAACTTCCCGCTCTGGCTTTCTCCCGAACAGGTCCGGGTTCTGCCGGTAACTGAAAACCAGATCTCATACGCCGAAGAGATTGTCAGACAATTAAAATCAAACCTTGTTCGCGCAACGCTTGAATTTAGCAACGACAAGTTGCAGGGAAGGATATTGCGAGCCGAAGAAGCCCGCGTATTTATGATGCTTGTCGTTGGACAACGCGAACAACAGGCTGGAACCGTATCGGTTAGAATACATACAAAAGGCGACCAGGGCGTTCACCCACTTTCTGAGGTAATCAATACCATTTTGACCTCTATAAAGGAAAGGACGCCCGAGGTTGTTTTTAAAAAGGGTTAGAATTTCGGAAGGCTAAAAGCGATAAACCGAGTCGGATCGGCGGTGATATCACTTTGATTGCGTAATTGAGTTATTGAGGGTTTAAATTATTAACAAATGAATTATGGGAAACAGAAAGTTATATCCTTTTGATATCATAGAGAAAAAGTGGCATAAGGTCTGGGAAAAACGCCAGTCGTTTCGCGCCTGGAATCCAGGCGAGCAAATCCCGGAATGGCATCCGTTTGGGAAACGTCACAAACTTTCCGGAAAAATTGTTGATCAGAAAGATTTGCCGCCAAAATTTTATGTGCTTGATATGTTTCCGTATCCAAGCGGCGCCGGCCTGCACGTCGGACACCCCGAAGGTTACACCGCTACAGATATAATCGCCAGATACAAACGGGCGCGCGGCTTCCACGTGTTGCATCCGATGGGATGGGACGCATTTGGATTGCCAGCCGAGCAATACGCGATCAAGACAGGTCAACATCCAAAAATCACAACCGAAAAAAATATTGCCAATTTCCGCAGACAGATTAAAGCGCTCGGTTTTAGTTATGACTGGTCGCGCGAAATTGATACCACCGATCCAAAATACTACAAATGGACCCAGTGGATTTTCCTGCAATTATATAATTCCTGGTTTAACCCCGAAACCAATAAAGCCGAACCGATATCTACCTTAAAATATCCGCCTGAGTTAAAAACCGAACAGGAACGGCGGGCTTACCGCGATAGCAAGCGGCTTGCATATGTGGCAGAAATGCCCGTCTGGTGGTGCGAGGAGCTGGGAACGGTGCTGGCAAACGAAGAGGTCATTGACGGCAAAAGCGAGGTTGGCGGTTACCCTGTCGTCCGTAAGCCGATGAGGCAGTGGATGTTAAGAATTACGGCTTACGCGGAAAGATTGCTGCAGGACCTTGACACTATTGAGTGGAGCGAATCTCTCAAAGAGATGCAACGCAATTGGATTGGCAGAAGCGAGGGGGCGGAGGTCATTTTTGAGGTTGTTGACGACGGTTCGCTGAATCTTTCACCCGAAGAACGCAAAATAACGGTTTTTACCACCCGGCCTGACACGCTTTTTGGCGCTACTTATATGGTTCTTGCCCCTGAACATAAATTGGTTGATAAGATTTTGCCCCGGAGCTGGCCAGCAGGGACGCCGGAGCTCTGGAAGGGAATAGACCCTGCTTCACGTTCAACACCAGCGCAAGCCGTCAAAGCCTACAAGGCTTTTGCGGCATCTAAAAGCGACCTTGAGAGGACCGAACTCGCCAGGGAAAAAACCGGGGTGTTTACCGGCTCATTTGCGATAAATCCAGTAAACGGCGAAAAAATCCCTATCTGGATTGCCGATTATGTTCTTGCCACTTATGGAACCGGGGCAATTATGGCGGTGCCGGCTCACGATACTCGCGACCTTGAATTTGCGAGGAAATTTAATCTACCTATTCGCGTTGTTGTTCAGCCGCCAAAGGAAGGGATTGATCCGGTTGGGTTTGTTGACGATGGCATTAGTGTTAACTCTGGTTTAATCACCGGATTGCCGACACCACAGGCGAAGCAAAAAATTGTTGAATGGCTTGAACAGCAGGGAAAAGGCAGAAAGACAGTCAATTACAAACTCCGCGACTGGTTGTTCAGCAGGCAACGTTATTGGGGAGAACCGTTTCCGATAATCTGGAAAAATGGCAACCACGAGCCACTGCCCGAGAGCGAATTGCCGCTCATTCCGCCGCCGCTTGATGATTATAAACCAACCCCGAATGGGGAACCGCCGCTTGCGCGGGCAAAAGACTGGGTGAATCTGCCCGATGGTTCAACCCGAGAGACCAACACAATGCCACAATGGGCGGGGAGTTGCTGGTATTATTTGAGATATCTTGACGCTAAAAACGACAGGCGATTTTGCTCTCCTGAAGCCGAGCAGTACTGGATGGATGGAGAAAAATATCAGGGCAAGGGGAAGGTTTGTCCTGGCGTTGATCTTTATGTTGGGGGGACTGAACATGCGGTTTTGCACCTGCTTTATGCCCGATTCTGGCATAAAGTGCTTTATGACCTTGGCTATGTATCAACGCCAGAACCGTTCTATAAGCTTGTTAATCAGGGACTTATCCTTGGCGAAACCGAATACACTGTTTTCACATTTCCAGACGGTTCTTATTGCAGCGCCTCTGAATTGCGCGATATTGGCGAGGAAGCGACTCCGCACGGTCCGATGATGGTTGGATATCATAAAAAAACAGGGGAAAAATTGTATGGCAAAAAAGTAAGCGAAGATGAAGTTGAAAAATCCGCCGACGGTTTTGTCTTAAAAACAGATAAATCAATAAAGGTTGACGCGCGGAGTTTTAAGATGAGCAAGAGTCGTGGCAATGTTATAAACCCTGACAATATCCTTGAAGAGTATGGAGCCGACGCGTTTCGGTTATATGAGATGTTTATGGGACCGTTGGAGATGGTCAAGCCCTGGAGCACCCGAGGGGTAGAAGGGGTTTACAGGTTTTTAGGACGGGTATGGCGGCTGTTTATTGATGAGAAGAGTCAGGTTGAGTTTGAACAATCTTTGACTGCAAATCCCGAAAAAGCCGAGCGATTGCTGAAAAACCTGAAATTGTCAGATTCTATAAAAGAGGTTGAGCCGAACGCCGAGCAGCTAAAAGCCCTGCATTCCTGTATTAAGAAAGTGACCGAAGACCTTGAAGGGATGCGGTTTAATACGGCTATATCGGCTTTGATGGTATTTGTTAATCAGGCGACGACCTGGGAGGTGAAACCGGTTTCGGTAATGCGCGATTTTCTGATCCTTTTGCAACCATTTGCCCCGCATATAGCCGAAGAGTTGTGGGAAAAATTATTGGTTCAGGCGGGAATGAAACCAGTTCTGGAGGGTGTTGACCTCTGTTATCAGCCCTGGCTGGAATACAATCCTCAGATGCTTGTGGAAGAGGTGCTTGAGATACCGGTTCAGGTGAATGGAAGGTTGCGAGATGTGGTCAGGATTCCAGCCGAAGCAACCCAACAGGAAATTGAACAGGTTGCGCTCGCCTCGCAGAAGGTAAAACCATTTGTGGAGGGGAAACAGATTAAGAAAATTATTGTTGTGCCGAAAAAGTTGATTAACATCGTGGTTGGCTAATCTTTTAACACTTTGTCCGGCGGTTGATTGATGAAAGTATTGACGCGACAACAAAGAAAAATAATTTTGTTAATAGCCTTTTTACTTTTAGTTGGGAGTATTGTGAAGGGTTGTGTGGCAGCTGCAACGGCGACATCGGCTTCAATTGTTGCGCAATGCCACCGATAAAAGTTGTTTTATGGAAAAAATGAATTTTGAAGATGAGATTGAAAAAATAACTGCAAAAGACCCGCGGTATCATAAGGACGCTTATATTTTTGTAAGAGAGGCTCTTGAGTTTACCCAGAGGAGGCTTGGGAAAAAAGCTGCCATTGGTGAAGAGCGTCATATCACCGGACAACAACTTCTTGAAGGTATCCGCGATTATGCCCTTTCGCAGTTTGGTCCGATGACACTGACCGTATTTGAAGAATGGGGCATTCATTCCTGCGAGGATTTTGGCGAGATTGTGTTTAATATGGTGGATGCAATGCTCCTTGCAAAAACCGAAAACGATAGCAAGGAGGATTTTAAAAATGTTTATGATTTTTATGAAGCATTTAAAAAACCGTTTTTGCCTTCCTCAAAGAATAATAAGACCGAAGATAGTCAGAAGTTTACCGGATAGAAAAGTTCATCATCATTAGCAAGCCAGAGCAAATCTCATTTTATAATGAAGCTATTGTTAAAAGTGCGTTGGACATTTTGGTTGTGAGTTAAAATTTTGGGCAAAGAATAAGACAATGGCTTACAAATACCAAAGCGGTGTGGGG
>JBAMMJ010000205.1:0-21344 GCA_039793825.1 Verrucomicrobiota bacterium
GTTGCCGGATGCGATGGAAGGACCGACGCCTGTTAGCGCCTTGATTCATGCCGCCACAATGGTAGCCGCCGGGGTGTTTATGTTGTGCAGGGTGTTTTTTTTATTTACGGCTAAAGCGACGTATCCCGAAAGTCTTGCAGCGCTCGGTCCTCTGAACCCTCTTGATATTATCGCATTGATCGGCGCAATAACGGCGTTGATCTCGGCTTTAATTGCTATTCAGCAAGGCGACATTAAACGGATACTGGCTTATTCAACCCTTTCGCAACTTGGTTATATGGTTATGGCTGTTGGATTGGGCGGGGCATCGCCGGCAATGTTTCATCTTATCACCCACGCATTTTTCAAAGCCCTTTTGTTCCTTTGCGCCGGCTCGGTAATAATCGCCCTTCACCACGAGCAGGATATCTGGAAGATGGGTGGATTGGGCAAAAAGATGCCGGTCACGTTTTTAACGTTTTTAGTGGCGACACTTGCAATCTGTGGGATTCCGCCGTTCAGCGGATTTTATAGCAAGGACGCAATTATCGCGCTTGCCCAGCAAAAATCGCCGAGTCTTTTTGTTATCTCAGTCATAGTTGCCGGGTTGACGGCGTTGTATATGGGACGTTTGTTTACGGTAGCCTTTCTTGGAAAAGAGAGAAGTCCTCGCGTAATCCAATGCAAAGAATCGCCTCTGGTTATGACGATTCCGCTTGTTGTTCTTGCGATAGCAAGCGTAATTGCAGGCGTTATCGGGATTGATACGGTTTTGCAAAACTATTTTGCCGCATTCTCAAAGCAGGCTGAAGCGGGCGATTTAACTTTTGTTCAGAGATTGACATACCCGTTTGTTCACTCGCCAAAGGCGGTTTGGATTGGTCTAACCGTTTCTATAATCGGATTTATCATTTCCTTTATTCTTTATATTGATAGAGAAAGGGACCCGTTTGAGAGTTTAGGCATCATATCAAAGGCGATGAAAAACCGATTCTATTTTGATGAAATTTACAACGGGATTATTGAACTGACGCACGACGCACTATCGTTTGGTGCAGCGTGGTTGGATAAATGGATTATCAGTGGTTTGATAATCCGCGGGATCCACGGCACGACGGAATTATGCGGTCGCGCCTTGCGGTTGTTCCAGACCGGAAATGTTCAGACATACATTTTTGTTTTGACCGCGGGCGCGGCAGTTATGATTTATTACTTAATTAAACACTAAAATGGTAGAGTGGATATTTTTAATACCTTTGATTGTGGCGGTGGCGCTGTTGTTTCTTCCGCACAGGTGGGGAACTGTTGCCTGGTTTGCGACGTTTGCAGCCACGCTGGTTTCTATGATTCTGGCTATAATTGTGTTTTTTAAATTTGACCCATCCGTTGCCGGTATCCAATTTGAGCATAAGTTCGTATGGATTAAATCGCTCGGGATAAATTTTCATACGGGCGTGGATGGCATAAATGTCGGACTTATTCTGATGGGGGCGATTGTGGCGTTTACTGCCGCCTGTCTTTCGTGGGATATAAAGACGAGGGAAAAAGAGTTTTCCATTTTGTTATTATTAATGAGCGGAGGGATTCTCGGCGCTTTTGCGTCGTTTGATATGTTTTTCTTTTATGTTTTCCACGAACTTGCGCTGATACCGACTTTTATAATGATTGGCGTATGGGGACAGGGTGAGGATAAGGATTATGCTACTTTTCAGATTACGATTTATCTTACGATTGGAGCGTTAATTACCCTTGCTGGTTTGATTTTGCTATACATATATACTGGGGCAAAGAGTTTTGATGTTGTGGAAATACGTTCCTGGCTTAATAACAATATTCTGGTTACCAACCATCAGTCTTTGATCTTTTCATTATTAATGATCGGTTTTGGCATACTTGTATCGCTCTGGCCGTTTTATTCCTGGGCTCCGTTAGGTTATGCATCTGCGCCGACCCCAGCCGCGATGATGCACGCAGGCGTAATCAAAAAGTTCGGGTTGCTCGGATTTTTGAGGATTTGCATACCGCTGTTGCCGATAGGATCGGTTGAGTGGATGCATATTGTTGCGGTTTTATGTGTTGGCAATATGCTCTACTGCGGCTGGGTTGCGATGCAGCAGAAAAACCTTAATATGCTTCTGGGTTATTCAAGCGTTGCGCATATGGGCTTTGCGTTTCTTGGAATTGCAAGCCTGACTGCAATTGGTCTTACCGGCGCCGTCATAATTATGATTGCCCACGGATTCCTTGCGGCATTGAGTTTTGCTTTGAGCGGCTGGTATTTTAAACAGACCGGGACGCTTGAGCTTGATAAGATGGGGGGATTGCAAAAGCGATTTCCTTTTATGGGAAGCATATTGTTAATGGCTATGCTGGCAGGCTGCGGTTTGCCCGGATTCGCTAATTTTGTGGGAGAACTTCTTGTGTTCTTTGGGGCGTGGCGGGAGTTTGCGTTTTATGTTGTGATTGGCGCCTGGAGCGCGTTGGTTATCGGTGCGATTTATATGCTCGGCGCTGCACGGAAAATTTTGCATGGGGATGTTCCACCTGAGTTCTCGCGATTACGCGACGCTCAAACTTTGTGGAGAAAGATTCCATATTCATTGCTTATCGCGGCATTGTTGTTTTTTGGGCTGTTTCCGGGAACTCTTACCAGACGAATTGAACCATCGGTTAAAATAATTTTAAAATCAATTGAAAAGAACGAGTATTCAGTTAAACCAAAGCCGGCGGCGCCGGTAAAATTGAAGAAATAGCATTCTAATGAACGCAGGGGCATTAATAGTGGAGATCTCGGCGGCGATTCTGGGGTTGACGGTTTTGATAATTGGAGTTGCCGCGCCTGAATATTTAAAACGTGGGGCGGGGTTGCTCACGTTGTTTGGGCTTTGCCTAATTTTACTTTTTTGTTTCACACTTCAGCCTTATTTTATTGAATATGCTTTCGGCGGCGCTTATGTGATGGATGGTTTGGCAGTCTTTGCAAAAAAATTTTTTGTGATTGCTGCCATACTTATTGTCCTTTTATTGTTGGCTGAAGAAAGTAAAAGCAAACCTGTCCCTTGCGAATATTACGCTTTAATAATATTCGCGCTTATAGGAATGATGTTGGCAGCTTCAGCCAGCAATTTAATTCTGCTTTTTGTATCCATTGAGCTTGTGACGGTCAGTTTTTATGTTTTAACAGGATTTAACAAAAATAGCCGCCTCTCTTTAGAAGCGGGTATAAAATATCTTGTATATAGCGGGGTGGCTTCGGCATTTTTGGTTTTTGGCATAGCGCTTGTTTATGGGATGAGCGGCGTCACCGGATTTAAAGAAATTTCAGAAACGTTAAAGGGAAAAACCGAACTTGTTCATTCGCCGCTGCTTCAGATAGGGTTTGGAATGATACTGGTCGGTTTAGGATTTAAAATAGCGATGGCTCCGTTTCAACTCTGGGTTCCGGACGTATATCAAGGGGCGCCATCGCCCACAACAGCGTTTCTTGCAACCGGTTCAAAAGCCGCAGGTTTTGTTTTATTGATAAGATTTTTTCTTAACGCAGGGGTGGAGGTTACAACCCAGTGGCGTGAACAGCTTATAGCGCTGTCAATTTTGACTATTCTATACGGTAACCTTTGCGCGATACCTCAACGAAATGTTAAACGACTGATTGGTTATTCCAGCATTGCGCACGCGGGTTATTTGCTTATGGGAATCGCCACACTCGGAATTGATGGTGTCGGGGCGCTTCTTTATTACCTATTTGTTTATATGCTTGCTGTGCTGGCTATATTTGGGGTTCTTGGCGCGGTTTATAGCGATAATGGGAAAGGTGTTTATGATTGCGATATTGGCATTTTCAGCGGATTTCATAAACGTTCGCAATTTCTTGCTGTTGTAATGACGATTGCGCTTGCCTCCCTTGCAGGCATTCCACCGCTTGCGGGATTTTTCGGAAAATTTTTACTAGTTAAATCCGCTCTTGCGGCTTCGTCAATTTCATCGTCATACTATTATTTAATTGCTGCGGCAATCGGAGGGGTGGCTGTCTCAATCTACTATTATTTTGGTATTATTAAATTAATTTATTGGGATGAACCCCGTCAGGACGCTGATAAGTTAGAAATTGGAATTCCAGTGGTTGTTCTCCTCGTGTTTGCAATAGTTGGAATGCTTTATTGGGGCATTATGCCTTCGGGGCTTTTTGAATCTGCAAAGTCCGCCGCAAACGCAATCGGATTGTAAGCGGGATTTTTAATTCAACTTCTCAAGGTTTATAGAGTGAGGGATTGTTTAACTTCTTTTTGTCCCAAAAACAACAGTAGGCAGGAGGTAAAAATTATTAAATTGCGGATATTGGTTAATTTGAATGAGGTTGGAATTTTAATATATAGGTTAATTTAATTGCTCTGTTTAGAACATAAAAAATCCCGCGTTTTCGGGCGGGATTTTCAGTTTAGGAAATATTATTTGATTTATTATGCTTCCTTTTTGTCTTCGGGTTTCCAGTTGCGTTTTGGCGGTTTAATGACCAATCCCTTTTTGATGGCGGTTGTTGAAACGCGGATATATCTGACCTGACCGTCAACGACAGCCTTTACCCTTTGTAGATTTGGCATAAAGCGGCGTTTTGTGATTGCGGTAACGTGGGTGCCGATACCGCCCTGTTTTTTTGGTTTACCGCTTCTCCAGATTATGCTGCCTTTGCCCGGACGTTTTCCTGTTAATTCGCAAACTTTTGCCATAGTCTTTAAAAGTTTAATTTCAATTTTAAATTAAGTTTAAAATTATTAATCTAAATGAATATAATGTCAATAAAATTTTTTTTAAAAATTTTTTAAAAAAAGTATTGCCAAAAATCTTTGATTTGTATATTTTTAAAAAAAATGCACCGAATGGTGTGCGGGCAAACCGTGTTTGCCCATTGGTTAAACGCAATGAAAATAAATAACAACAACATAATCGGAGGAACGATATGAAGTTTAATAAATGGACATTAGGTTTGGCCGCTCTGGGGGTGGTCAGCCTTGCTTCAGTGGTTCAAGCCGAGGAAAAGGCGAACCCGGTTCTGACCGCGCTTTCCTCAACCACAATCAGTGGCTACGTTGATACATCGCTCATCTGGAAGATTGGTAGAGATTCAAGCCAGGGAGTGCCTGGTGTTGGTCTTCCAGCTGCATCAAGGGCTTATGATGGAATGGATAAACAGGACGGCATCAACCTGAACGTTGTCGGTCTAACTATTGAAAGACCGTTGGACGAAACCGAATGGGCAGCTGGTTATAAGGTTGATTTGCTTTTTGGACCGGATGCCAATTCATATAGAACAACGCTTTCTAGGGATAGTCAGTTTGCTATCAAGCAGGCGTATGTGGCTTTGCGGGCGCCGCTGGGGAATGGTTTGGATTTCAAGATTGGTGTGTATGACAATCCATTGAGATATGAATCGTTTGAATCATACAAGAACCCGAACTACAGCCGTTCTTATGGATATGTCCTTGAACCAAACGCATTTACCGGAGTGAACGTCAGCTACAAGTTCACTGATTGGTTCTGTATGTTTGGTGGTATTGCTGATTCTCCGAGCAATCTTATTAATGCTCGTGGCAGCAGAGCAGGTATTGTCCCTGAACACGAAAAGACCTACTACGGTGGCATCACATTGACAGCGACCAGCGACCTCGGCTTCCTTGAAGGCTCAAGCTTGACCGCGGGTGCTTATGACGGTCTTCCTGCTGGCGGCGCAGCCACTCAACGCGATGTAACAGGCATTTTCGTCGGCGGCACAATGAATACCCCATTGAAGGGGCTTGCCATCGGCGGTGCCTGGGATTATCGGATCAATAGACACTTCAGTGGTTTAGGTGACAAAGTGAACGACGTTGATTATGCCGTTGCTGCGTACATTGTTTATTCAGGGATTGAGAAGCTGAAACTCGCCGTCCGTGGCGACTATTACAATAGTGGTCCAGCAATGTGGTATCCGGTAACAGATACCGACGGCGCTGGCAACGAATTGGTTGCTGTCACTGCGACGGTTGATTACCAGCTCTGGCAGAACGTTGTTACACGGCTTGAATTCCGTTGGGACCACGACCTGACCGGTCAGCAGAATGGCAATGGTCCATTCGGGTTTGATGACAACAATGCTTACAGCCTTGCGCTGAACGTTGTTTACAGGTTCTAATGTAGAATCATAAAAACTTCCAAACCCCTCTCGTGAAAAACGGGAGGGGTTTTTTATTTGTTTTTGTTGAATAATTCTGGAATTTTTCTATTGACAATTTTAGAATTTTATTGTAAATACAAAGTAAATACAAATGATATACGAAAGATTTACATTGAATGTATAGAGTATAGAGCCGAGGTATATGGATTTTGATTGGACAAATATGCCGCAGGCGATTGATGAAACAAACGTTTCAAGGCAGGAGATTGAGGAGTCGTTTGAAGACCCGTTTGCGGTAAAGTTATTACCCGATTCACCCCGATTTTCGGTTCAGGCGCGTTATTTTAATTTAGGGGTTTCAACATCAGGGAAAGGGATTTTTTCAGTATATAGGACAAATGGGAAGGTGACTCGTGTAATTTTTGCCCGACAGTTCACGCCTGAGGAACGGTTTTTTTATCAAAAGAAGATGAATGAATTACTTGCGGAGTAATTGAGAGGTTATGGAGCTAAGAGTAATAACGGATTGGGAAGAGGTGCCGATATTTGACAGCGAAGAGGCGGAATCTGAGTTCTGGTCTGAGGCGCGGCTTGACCTGAGATTGATGGAATCGGCTGTGGTTAAGAGCAGCGAGCTGTCTGAATCGGTAACAATTACCTTGCGGATGGACCCGCGGATGCTTTCGCGGATAAAGCGGCTGGCGCGGTCGCGGTATTTAAATTATCAGAGTATGATAAAACAGTGGCTAAGTGAACGGCTTGAACAGGAGTTACGGGAACGTGGCACAGAAAATGCGAATAAAAGGATTAACAGGTATTGAATGGATTGCTATGGAAAGGATTAAGAGGATAAAGAGAAATGCCGGGTTCACATTGATTGAACTTTTAGTGGTAATAGCGATTATTGGGGTTATTGCGTCCCTGATTGTTTATATGGCGGGTCAGGCTTCTGACAAAGCCAGGCGGGCGCGGGTTGAAACGATGAAGGCTCAGATAATGGCGGCAATTGAGGCATATCACGCGCGGCATGGTTTTTTCCCTCCGGATAATCCGATTGACCCTTCAGTAAATCAACTATATTACGAATTGACCGGAACGGTTTATAACAACGGGAACTATAAAGACATTGAAGGGGATGCTGCCGATCCGAAGGTTTTCAATGCTGGCGGGTTTGTAAATTCTTCGCAACCGCCAGATAAGCCACAAAACTTTTTGCAGAGCGCATCCAGAATTGAGTATAGGAAAGTGAACAATGCCAAAGTGCTTGCCGTGCCTTATGATTGGCCTGCTGGAAGAACGAATCCGATACCGACCGCGCCCGGGGTTAATCCGTGGCGATATGTTTCCACGAAACCTATACATAACCCCAATAGTTATGATTTGTGGGCAGAGTTGGTGGTTGGAGACAAAGTGATATTAATTTCAAATTGGGGAAAATAGAAACAGTTATTGATTTATGAAGAATACGATATCAAGAACGAAAATTAAAAAAGGGTTCACGCTTGTTGAACTGCTGGTAGTTATCGGGATAATCGGAATCCTTGCTGGATTGATATTGACCGCGGTAGTCACGGCAAAGAAAAAGGCTTTAAACACGGCGGCGCAGATAGAGATCAAAAACATTGTTGCCGCAATTAGTAAATATGAATCTGAGTATAACCGATATCCCTGTCCAACAAATGCCGCTGCAGATGCAACGTTTGGAATAAACGGAAATAATTCCGCAATCATTGATATTTTGCGCGATGCCGACACGGCGAACAATCCGAATCATTCAAGGAATCCAAGGCGGATTGTTTTTATAGATGCGAAAATGTCTTCAAGCGTTGATATGCCCGGGATAGGTCCTGACGGGACCTGGCGAGACCCGTGGGGGAGGGCATATATAATCTCAATTGATTATAACTATGATAATGAGGTTTACGACGCGCTTTTGAAGACAAACATACCTGCTCCAATTGCCGTATGGTCGCTTGGCGCAGATGGACAGGTTGGCAACGATGATATAAGAAGCTGGACACAAAGTAAGAAGTAGATTGATGTGTAGGTTTAAAATGAGCCGATGAATTAACGAATGAGCGGGAACCATACAGATTGTTTTAAGATAAATCGCGTAAGGTTATCAGGCGGCAAAGCAGAGCGCGCGTTTACGCTTGTTGAGTTGCTTGTGGTGATTTCAATCATCGGAATTATATTTTATCTGAGTTTACCTGCGTTGCGCGACATCACCAAGAGCGACGCGATGGGTATAGCGAACCGTCAGTTGATGGACGACATAGCGCGGGCGCGTCGGCTTGCAATCAATCATCGGACGATGGTTTATCTTGTATTTGTACCGCCGAACATAACTAATTACACCGCTTCACTTCCGCAAGATTTGGCAGATAGATATGAACGGCTGGCGATGAGCGGTTATGGATTTTTTGCTCGCCGCACTGCCGGTGAGCAACCCGGAAGGGAAAGACCGCGGTATTTTGGCGAGTGGCGAAGTCTGCCTGAAGGGATTTTTATTGCCCCGTGGAAATTTATTCAAGGGACAAATTCGTTTGCGTTTTCGTATCAATTGTTTCCGTTTCCCAACACGAATTATCCGGAGGTTTATCTGCCCTGTTTTGCGTTTAATTATCTTGGTCAGGTGACACATTTTCAGGCGCAGGATGAGCCGGTATTGAACGAGTATGACGAGGTGATTCCGTTGACTCGCGGTTCAATGTTGATTTCAACGAACGGCAATGCGCGGGTGATGGATTTTCAGGAGATACCGCCGGGCAATTCAACGAACAATTTCAATTATATTCGCGTGGATTGGTTGACGGGCAGATGCAGGATAGAACGCCCTGAGATTTTTTAACGGATGAGATTATTTAAAGACATAAGAGAAGGTGAGAGGTTTACGGCTGAACGGCAACGGGCGAAGTGCGGCGGTTTCACGATGATTGAAATTGCCATTGCTCTTGCTGTAATTGGAATAGCGCTTGTGGCGATTATTGGCGTTTTGCCTTCCGGGTTTAATATCAGAAGAGACAATCGGACCGACACATTGATATACAACGACGCGCGGTTTTTTATGGAAGCAATAAAGAGCGGGGCGCGGGGCGTTGCAAATCTTGAGCAGTATGTGGATAGTGTGAATGGCGTGCCTGCCGCAGGACTTACCTCCCGAGATATAATCGGTATGTTAAGCGAGCCAGACAGGCAGAACGTGGCTATTGTTCGTTCGCTTGCGGGGACGCCGTCGGAGATGGCGCAGGAGACAAAAGACCTTGCATTCAGATATCAATTGACCTGCGAGTTGATTGGATTTCCGAACGGAACAGGTTACGCGTCGTCGCTTAAAACAAATCTCTATGAATTAAAGCTTACTTTTAATTATCCGGTTCGCGGCGACGGTTCTGTGGTTGATCGGGCTTCAAATCGGAGGACATTCAGAACGATGATTTCCGGGAATTTAACTGTTGAGACCAACACAAGTGGGAAGACCCTATATTTTTTTAAACGGTAGTGGAATATAGATGCAGCGCCATTTTAAATATAACAGATTGCGACATAGCGATTGGTTATGCGCGAAGGTAAAGCGTGAGGCTCGCGCAATGACAATTATGGAGATGTTGGTCGCAATGGGGATTTTGACTGTGATTGTTGTTGGTTTGCTTGCAATGTTTCAACAGACCCAGAGGGCGTTAAGGGCGAGTATGACGCAGACCGATGTGATGGAAACCGGACGCGCGGTTATGGATTTAATGACCCGCGAAATCCAACAGGCGAGCGCAGTCAATCTACCGTATGCGAATTCAAACTCAATAAACATTTTTGGTATTACAAATTCCGCAAATGGTTTATATCCGCCATTATCTCAGAGACGCGCGGGTGGCGCGCCAAATCGCGTTTACGATTTTGAAGACTTATTTTTTATAATAAGGCAGAACAGATCGTGGCAGGGGATAGGTTATTTTGTAAACGTTACAAACAACTCTGGTGTTGGAACGTTATATCGGTATGTATGGACAACTAATCACTCTGGCGCGAAATACCTGTATAACGATTTTCTTGGTGAAAAAGCAAAGTTTCAAAATGACCCATCGCTTCTGGGGACATATAAAACGCATCGTGTTGCCGACGGGATAGTTCACCTTGAAGCCCATTTTTATGACGATTCAGGCGTTATATATCAGAACATAATTTCCACAAATATAATTAAGTTTAACAATTTCGCTTTGTTTATGGGCAATGCCCTGCCGTTTACTGTTGAAATTGAGATTGGGGTTCTTGAGCCGCCGGTGCTTGAAAGGATCAAGGGGATGCCCGGGGCAAGTGTGCGGGCGTTTCTTGAAGATGAGCGTCGGGCAGGTCAGGTGCATTTATTCAGGCAGAGGATTCCGGTAAGAAGCGCGACGATTGAATGAGCAACAGGGGAAAAAACATATTAAGGTTTAATTTGGGTAGATTGCTTTCAAAGTTGAATATGAAAGGCGGTGAAAAGCCTTTGCGCAAGGATGTTATAAGTTGCGCTGGGAGAGTCTTTGACAATTGCGAGGAAAAGAACAAGCCGTTTGTTAAATGCGCAAGTGAAGCGGGAATATTAATGCGGCAGGAGGTTGCTGGACGTCGTGGTGTTGCTCTTGTTATCACATTGATCCTGTTGTCAATTATTACGATGCTATCGGTGGCTTTTCTGTTGATTGCGCGACGGGAGCGGGGGCAGGTAACGTTAACCGGGACGCAGATTGAGGCTGAGCTTGCCGCCGATGCCGCGCTGGAACGGGCAAAAGCAGAAATTGTCTCCCGTATGGTTTCGGATAATAGTTTATTGAGTTTTGGACTGCTTGTTTCTACAAACCAGGATAAGTACCCTCCGAATCCAACGCCTGCTGACCTTGCAAATTTATTAAAAGACCCGCGCGTTCCGGTTTTTATGAATGATGTTGAATATGGGGGCGAGGGACGCTTTTATCTGGACTTGAATCGTAATGGAATGTTTGAACAATCGTATGCTGGGGAGCCTGGAGACCCGGAGTGGATTGGCATTCTTGAAAATCCGCTTTATCCACACTCTGGAACAAACCGTTTCCGTCAACGTTACGCATTAATTGCGATACCCATAGGTGATACCCTTGATATTAACGCGATACATAATCAAGCCATTTTGAATCCGCAACCGGGTTCAACGGGATTTTTAAGGAATCAAGGTGTTGGTTCGTGGGAAATAAACCTTGCGGCATTCTTGCGCTCGTTAAACACAAACCTTTACGGGCTTTTGAGTTACAACTACGCGCCGTTGGCTCCATCTTCTATGGGTGCCGCATTTGAAGACGCGCGCGATATTTTAATGTATAGGTACAACCGAAATTTATTAAATCTACCGAGCGCGCTTTCGTTTATTGGCGGCGGCGCGGTAGCGTTCCAGAACGATTGGTTTGACACCTATTCCGACGGTCCGCTTATGCTCGGGCAATATCTGTCTAATCTGGACCTTCCGACGCCGGACCCAATTTCCAACCCCTGGTCCGGCTCGGATAATCCAAACAGTTATTTTGACCTGACAAGCGAACTATTTGACAGCAGGAAGGTTTCAACGAACTTTGTGTGGCGATTAGAAAGCGTTTCAACTAATGTGAATAACGAGTATGACCGTCGCACATTTTATAGGTTGCTTTCGCAACTGGAGACAGACTCAATTCCTCTGACTTATACAATTAAAATTCATCTCAACTATGTAAATCTTCCGCAATCTAATATCTACTATACAAATTTTTTGTCTTGGCGGTCATATCCGGAATTTTCATTGAGGTTCTTCACAAATGTTGCAAATCGGTTATTGTCAAACCAGATTAACGAAATAAATCTCTCTCTTGGTTTTGGGTATGGCACCAATGTGATAACAAATGTTAGCTATATACCTGTAAAATTTTACACTCCGGAGATACATCGTTTTTTACAGGTGGCTGCGAATATATTTGACGCGAACTGGAATGGCGGGGTTTATGATGCGCCATATCCGACTGTTTTCAGACCTGTTTTCACATACGACACAAACTTTGATTGTCCTGCTATTGCCGGCTACAGGATTGAAACTAATGCCGCTTTTGTTGGGTATATTGGGACTAATATATATTCAGCTTTTGATCCAAAATTGAAAACCCTTTTAGCCAACCAGATCAGGGATGACATTTTGATTTACAATGTGCCTCCGATTGTCGGCGCGCGCAAGGGGTATCCGAATTTCAATGAGTTTACGGTTAAAACTTATGTTCAGGTGGAACGGAAACTTGCGTTTATCAAGCAATCCACAACGCCCCGGTCTTTTATAACGAATCAGATGTATATAATTGGAATTTCTAATTCTTATGGTATAGAGTTTTGGAATTCATATTCGCGGCCTTTTCCGCGCAATTTGCGGCTATTTATTGCCTGTTCATCAACAGTTGTTTTGACAAACGAGACCGGGAATGTGCTGTTTACGAATATATTCGCGACGAATTTTGGACCTTACACGATACCTGCAAACACCTGGCGAGGCGGTTCATTTATTCAGACGCCACCGAATAATCTTGTTGTGCTTGACAATGGTATATATGTGAACAATCCGCCACGGTTTTTGAATGTAAATCCGAATCCGGGTTTTGACACAGGACTCGGGTTTAATGTGCCGATGTGGTGGATGACTATCTCTAATCGTATTCTCTGTTATCTGATTGATACAAGCGCAAATCGTGTGGTTGATTTTGTTTGTATGGACGGATTGGGAAGCCACATTGATTTATCTTATGAATTGATGAGCAGACCTGCGGCTGTGAGCCTTGCCGACACTGGATTAAATGATTCAATGTTCTGGGACACAAATCGTATAGGGAACCCCACAGACCCGAATTCGCCTACGCGTGGGGTTTACAATCAGATATTGGCTTCAATGGGGAGGTTGCCGGCGAACTGGAATAGTTACGGACCAAACCCGTGGGGGCAGAATAAAGAGACAGCGATAGACACATTTTGCGTCAGGATGGGCGAGCCGCCGGTTTATAATCCGGGCGGTTCTTTTAGCACAAATGTTCCTATCTTTCAAGCCCCGTTTACGCCGATGAGAAAACTTTATAGATTTACAACCTGGCAGGTAAACGACCCTCTGGTGCATTATATTCCAAATCAACTTTATCCGAGTAATTACTGGCAGGCGGTTTCACCGGTGATCGGCGCTGTGATACCGACAAACAGCAACTTAGGTTTAACAAATTACGCTTATCGTCCGTGGGGTGGAAATCCGCATTATCAGGATGTCAATGACCAGACGTCATACGACCGAAGGATAAAAGACCCGCTTGTATGGAGTTCTGATGACTGGGATTTTCCGATGGACGAGTTTCCGACAATTGGGTGGCTTGGACGGGTTCATCGCGGGACGCCGTGGCAGACGATTTATTTGAGGTCTGAAGGACAGAACAATGAAGTTGATGATTTCACCTGGGTTCGGTGGTCGGGTTATCCGGGTTCAAGACTGACCCATCCGACAAACGACTGGAAACTGGTAGATATTTTCATAACTGCGCCTCATCCGAACGCCACGCGCGGTTTACTTTCAATAAATCAGACAAACATTGCGGCGTGGTCTGCGGTTCTGAGCGGCGTGCTTGTTTTGAAACCCGACCCGGCAACTACCGTTCCAGAACCTGATGTGGCTCCGAATTACATTGACACCGCAATTGAGCCTGAATCGCCGGAGATTTATAAGATTATTGATGGCATAAATAATTATAGAGATACAAAACCGAACAGACGATTTACGCGATTAAGCGAGATACTTGAAGTTCCCGAACTTACAACGCGTTCGCCATTTGTCAATTATTCCACGCCTGTTGATACAATGCAGGTTGCAAGCGATGCAGCGCTTGAACGGATACCGATGCAAATTCTTTCATTATTAAAAGTTGGCGAACCAAGATTTTTGATTTACGCCTATGGACAATCGTTAAGACCGGCGCCGGGGTCAATCACATTTGGACCGGGCGAGATGTTTCAGCTTTGCACAAATTACCAGGTGGTTGGGGAAGCGGTGATTCGGACGGTGATACGCGTGGAAAACGAATATATACCCGGAGAAACGAATATAATTCCGCGCGTCATTACCGAATCGTTTAATCTGCTTCCACCGCAATAGTTAAAAGAGCGCCTTGCAGATGGTATTTGAACATCTGGAGAAAAAAGGCGAAATTATATGAGGCGTCAGTATGATTGAGGTGAGGAGAGATTATGCGCGATAATCCGAGAATGTGGGCGCTGATGAGTCTGTTGCTGTTCATTGCCGGGAGTGTCTGCTGGCAAATTGGAGACTGGCAGGAGCGCCAGAAATTAAAACAGAGTCAGCAATTGATGACGAACGAGCCGACGATTTTGACATCTAAGGTAGGACTTGTTTTAACTAATTCGCAGAGTGTTGAGGCTGCGGGCGTGAGTGAAAAAGATCAAAAATTGTTCGGCTCGGAGGCGATACCTTATAGATTGAGCAATAGCGATAAAAGTCTTGCCGAGTTGGTAAGGTCGCCGTCAACCCTTTTGCTTCAGAATGCGATAATTGACACTGCGAACGGGCGAGCTTTGCCGATCCCATCTTTGCTTCAGACTACTAACACCCGTAGTTTTATCGTTCAGGCTCGCGGCGCAATGAACGATACTATCCGAAATGGGCTTAAGATGGCAAAGGCAACCATAGTATCATATATTCCAAATAATGCTTATCTTGTGAGGGCAAATTCGTCTGACCCAAAAATACTGGCTCAAATTCCCGGTGTTCAGGCGGTAGTTGCTTATGAGCCGTATTTTAAACTATCTGGCGAACTGATTGAACTGGTTAACCGGACTGATCAAAAAGAGGATTCATTAACGGTTCACGTGCTTGGATACAAAGGAGAGGGTGAAAGGCTTAAGGACGAGCTGAAGAGTCTGGGCGCGCGGTTTTTAGCAGAACAGCAGAATCCATTTGGTCCGCAATATACTGTTGAGATAGGAGTAAATGTCCTTATTGATGTTGCCCGTTCGGATTATGTGCAGGTTTTAGAAAAGGCGCATAAGCGGGCGAGCGCAAATGATCGTTCGCGCGTTATGGTTGGCGTTTCTTTGAGTTTAACGAACGATGCGAATCCGCTTGGGCTGACCGGCAAGGATGTTCTGGTGAATATAAATGACACGGGCGTTGACGCGAGTCATCCGGACCTTGCCGGGAGAGTGACGGCGCAGACACCGGGGCTATTGACCGATGCAGCTGGTCACGGAACACATGTTGCCGGGACAATTGCTGGCAACGGAGCGATGTCCAGCACTGTAGTGAATGCCCCTGGGTCGCCGCCGAATTCGAACTTCAGGGGAATGGCTCCGGAGGCGCGGCTTTATGTGCAGGGGGCGAGTCCGCTGTTGGGACCGCTCAGCACCGATCAGGCAATGCAAGCAGGGGCAGCCAGAACCAATGCGAGAATATCAAACAATAGCTGGTTTTATGTGGGCGATTTTTCTTATAGTCTGGCTTCGGCAAGTTACGATATGGCGGTGCGCGATTCGCTACCTGAACAGCCGGGGATGCAGCAGGTAATATATGTGTTTGCGGCAGGTAATCGCGGTTCAGGAGACCCTTATGGCAGCGGCGGGAATCCAAACACAATTCTTGCGCCAGCGACTGCAAAGAACGTTATAACCGTAGGCGCTACTGAAGCCGCAAGACACGTGACAAATACCGTTGTTGTTGGTAATGAGACGAACGCGCCATTTGTTACATTGACTGACAGCGATAATCAGGTTGCGGCGTTTTCAAGCAGAGGTAATGTAGGTATCGGAGTTGAGGGGTTGTTTGGCAGGTTTAAGCCCGACGTTGTTGCACCAGGAACATTGTTGATTTCAACACGTTCACAACAATATCAAGACCCGACCAATAGCGTGAGCAGTTATGGTTCGTTTATCAGAAATTTGTTTGTTCAGCCGTCTGGAACAAATACTCATACAATCTATGTTCCACCTGATACGCAGGACATAATTATTCAGGTATTGCCAAATCCGACGAGTCCGGACCCATTTCCGACGCTTGCGATTGAAGCGGACGCCGGAACAAATGCAACAACGTATCGCGGCAACAATCAAGCCACAATTCAGAATCCGGCCGAAGGAAACTGGATCGTTGATATTATAAATGCCAGCCAGATGACGGTTGGGTATGATTTGCGGGTAATTATTATATCGCAAGATCAAACTGCGGTTTTGACCGAAGTTATTTCAAACTTGAATTCTCAACTTGGACCCTGGTATCGCTTTGAGAGCGGCACGAGTATGTCTGCCGGCGTTATTTCAGGGGTGCTTGCATTGCTTGAGGAATTTTATACACAGCGCGGTCATACCAATAGCCCGGCGATGATGAAAGCTTTGTTAATAAACAGCGCCCGGAGATTGGGACCTAACTACGATTACGCGGTTAAGAATTATGTGAATCATCAGGGATGGGGGCTGATTAATTTGACCAATGCCGCCCGGGCTTCAATGGGGGCAGGCGGCGAGGCGTCGTGGACGATACAATTGTTTGACCAGGACCCGACGAACGCGCTTGTAACAGGACAGACGCACACCAGGATAGTCACAGCGAGTCCGGCGACAAATAGCGCAGAGAGCGCGCTTAGAATAACGCTTGTGTGGACTGACCCGCCCGGGAATCCTGCCGCAGCGATCAAACTTGTAAACGACCTTGATCTTGTTGTGACGAACCTTGACACAGGGGAGGTTTATGTCGGGAACAATTTTGAACAGCAAGGGATTTATTCTGTGCCTTATGTGTTTTCCGCGACTAATGCCACAAATTCCGCGCTTGAGTTTGATTATGTGAACAATGTTGAAAATGTTTTTATAAAATTGACAACTAATAGCGCGCGGTTTTCTGTATCTGTTGTTGGACGTCGGGTTAATGTGAATGCGGTTACATCGCATCCTGATGGGATAGCGCAGGACTATGCGCTGGTAGTCTCGGTTGATGAAGGGGGGAGTTTATCAATAAACCCGCCGCCGCAGTCGCCTCCACAAATTACAACCGACCCTGCGCCTTTTATAAAATCTCTTACTAACGGCGTTGCGTTAATCAGGGAGCGGGTTGGGGCAAACTCGCCTCTGCTTGTTTATACAAATGGAATGACAAACCAGTGGAATTTCTATGTGTTTACTAATAACCCGATTATTTCTTCAATGATGATTGGCACCAATGTCAGTTATTTAACAAACAATGTCGGTTCAAACATTATGTTTATCACATTTATTCCACCGAATCTTTCACGCGCGCGCGCAACTGATGCCGATATTGACCTTTATGTTTCAAAAAATCCTGCTTTGACAAACCTTGATGAGAACGTAATTCGGAACGAGACTTTCAAGTCGGTGAAGCGCGGTGGCACAGAGGCTGTTATAATTTCAAACGCAGTTGTTGGAGCAGGAGAGGTTTATTACGTTGGTGTTAAGAGTGAAGATCAGCAGGCTGCAGAGTTTGGGCTCTATGTGAATTCAAGCAATAATCCGTTTTATAATACAGATCAGCAAGGAAACTTTATTCTAACAATGAGTTGCGCGATACCTGATGGGACTGCGGAGCAACCGGGGGCGGGGCTCGGGTTTGCGGTTATGCCGCAATCGGTGATAATCCGCCGGCTTGTTGTAACAAATATTCTTGTTCATGAAAACCCCGGCGATGTTCTTGAGAATTTGAGTCATAACGAAAATTATGTTGTGTTGAACAATCATAGTTTTGAATCGCAACTGCCGCCGCCCTCGCCATTGACCTTGCAATGGATTTATGAGGATAATGATGAGGGGGATGTGCCGGGGAGCCAGCACCCGGACGGACCGGGCTCGTTGCGGGATTTTGTTGGTGACGACGCAATCGGGGCGTGGCAATTGACTGCCATTGATAGCGCCTACTGGCATACCGGTATGGTTCAATTTTTAAGCATTCGTATTGAGCCGTCGGATACGAATCAAAATTATAGCGTTTATATTGATCAATTGGTTCAACCGGGATATTTCAAATATTATGTAGCGAATGTGCCGACCTGCGCAACGAATATGCGAGTTGTTGTGGGAAATAACAGCCTGCCGTTATTTGTGTTTGTAAAACAGGGGGATTTCCCAACAACAAATTTGTTTGATCTCTCGGCTTCTATACCCGTAAACGGAGGGGAGCTTGATTTAAGCATTTTTGACAGCCCGCCACTTACGCAGGGACGATATATAATCGGTGTGTATAATCCCGATCAGGTGAATGCCGCAAACTTTAATCTGAGCATAATCTTTGACATTGATCCGAATTGCAGCACGCAATTGCACGATTTTGCATCTTTCAGTCCATTGACTGCGTTTGACGATGCCACGACAAACTCTGTTATATTTGTTCCGGTGGCGCGAGAAATAGCGGATGTTCAGGTGGGTGTTATTATTGAGCATCCGCGTACGGCTGACCTTGTTTTACACCTGATAAGCCCTCAGGGAACGCGCGTGTTGCTTGCTGAAAATCGCGGCGGTCCAACAAACGCAAACTATGGTATAGGACAGTTCACAACAAACGTTGTGCCGCGAAGTTCAAGCGGCGGACCTGCTGAAGATAGAACAATCATAGGAACGGCGACGAATATGGGTTTTGTTCGGGTTGATTATGATTTTTACACAATTCCAGATACTTTGCGAATTTATTATGATGGCAATTTGTTATATGATAGCGGGCTGGTTGCCGGAAGCAATTCGGTGCTGGTCAGTTTTGGTCCCGGCTTATCTACAAACATAGAGATTGTTGTTAATGAAGGGAATAATAATAATGTCAACACGCGCTGGGACTATGTGGCAACGGTTTTAAGCGGGCAGATTGTTTATACAACTTTCACCGAGAACACAAACCTTGCAAAAGTCCCGATTAAATTCGCCCCGACGCCTTACACCAAGACAAATTTTGTTTCAATGGCGCAAAGTTTTTTAAGCGGGTTTGAGACCAACATTGCCGGTACAAACTTCTGGATTGATTACGATACCGGGGCGATAGTTGATGGATGGGAGGTTGTGTCAAACCGGGTTTCTGTAGTGAACGACCCGAATGTGGCTGTTTCAGGTAACAATTTTCTTGCGATTGGCAACGGGATTATTCGCCAAACATTGCCTACAGTTGCGGGGCATAATTACAGGCTTGTGTACCTTGCAAAAGAGCAAGGGATAGTGAGCTGGTATCCGGGGATTACGATTGGCAATCAGGCAGTGGATGTATATGGAGTTAACAACGGAACGCTTGCATTTGGCGCTACCGCAGCCGGAGCGGGTCAGGTTGGCGAGGCGTTTGTATTCAGAGGCTCGCCAAATGCCGATAGGATTTTGATACCGGACAACGGAACCCTGGCATTCACAAATTCATTTACCGTTGAGGGCTGGATTAACATTCTTACAAACGATGGCGGTATAATTTTCTTCCGCGGCGACAACAGACCCGGACTGGACCCGTATGTAATCGGCACGGATGGCACAAATGGGATATATTTTAGCATTACAGATATCTCAAACAATACTTATGCCGTCAGCGCACCTGTAAGCAACGGGTGGCATCACTTTGCGGCTGTTCTCTGCGATGCTGACAATTCGGTTCGGTTGTTTATAGATGGGATAGAAAGCGCCGTTGGTTACACAACGATTCGTCCATTTGCCACCCTTGATGTTAACAACGAGCCGGGCGTCGCTATTGGGAATCATTCTGGGACGACTATAAATATGCCATTTAGAGGAATGATTGATGAACTCGCCATATACCATAGGGCGTTATCAGGTGGCGAGATTTATGCAATATATTCATTGGGCGCTTCTGGCAGGGGCAAATGCTCTACATTTACCTGTATGCCAAATTCTTCAATTTATGTCAATGGGGCTATTGCCACAAATCAGGTAATGTATGGGATAGGTGGATGGACTACAAATTTTATCACATTTACGTCTACAAACGATAACTCTGTAATAGAAATAAGAGGTAGCTCGCTCGGACTGCTTTATGATTCGTTTTATCTGTTTGACATTAGCGACAGCGTTTACTACCTGCCAGAAGAGTCACTCAGCGTTTTAAGCGGACAAAATTCGTATGGTTTGTGGCGGCTTGAAATCTGGGATAATCGGGTTGGGCAGGTTTTGACGAATGGTCATCTTATAAGCTGGCGGTTGCAGATTGGATTTGTAAACACCAATTACGGAATCATAGTTTTGACCAATCACCAGCCATATTCAAGCGCGCTTGTGAGCAATCAGGTTCAATACTTTGCGGTGGATGTTCCTCTGAATGTATTGAGCGTTACAAATACAATTAAATCGGATGAGCCGGTAACTGTTGTGTTTAATCAGACGGAGTTACCGTTGCCGGGAAGGCCGGGGAATGTAACCATTATAAGCGGTGTGACCAATGGCGTTTTCATCCTTGATACAAATTCCATTCCTGCGTTAACAACGGGTCAGCGGTATTATCTTGGTGTGTTTACAACGGCGCCTACAACGAACGCGAATAATTATACGATACAGGTTGATTATGATGTTTCAGTCGCGATGCCTCTTGCGATAAACGGATTGCCTGTGAAGACGAAGTTGCCGCCTGGAAACGGATTTGTATATTACTACTTTGATGTTCCGTCAAACGCAGTATCGGCTTCTGTTGAATTGTTTAATTTAAGCGGTGGCGCGGCAATGCGTATTGGGTATGCGGGCGCTGGTGGCAGTATAAATGAGGCTGAGCTTCTTTATTCCACTTTTGAATCTACATCGGCTGATAAACAGGTAATTATTTCTACAAATACCGATAGGGCGGCTCAAGTTGGTCTTGCCGCTGGACGCTGGATTGTTGCGGTGAAAAATGCAGGTGGGGGCGCGATTGAGTATCAATTGAGGGTGTTTGTTAATACAAATATCATTGAAAGCGGTTTAATGAAGTATCCTGATTTTATAAAGCCGCCGCAATTTATAAAGTCGGTGGGAACAGTGTTGCAGTTCAATACTGATATTGGAAGAGAATACAGCGTTCTTGTTTCAGAAGACCTTGAACACTGGCAGCCATTGCAAAAGATAACAGCCACAGGCGTGACAACAACTGTTATTGATATGACACCACCGGAGTCAAGAGAGAGACGGTTTTATAGAATTGTTCCTTCAAATTAATAAAATTCGGCTATTCCATTTGAACCGTTTTAAAAAGTGA
>JBAMMJ010000206.1:0-2802 GCA_039793825.1 Verrucomicrobiota bacterium
GCAATATCAATTTATTTTGACAATGATTGCCGATTTATTAATATTGCTTCTTAACTTATGAAGACATTGACTCTGCGTTTTATACTGGCATTTGCTTTAACAGGCTCATTGAACACCCTCCATGCCCAGACCTCAACGGTTGTTTTTGCTATCTCGCCCGGACCGTTTAAGCCAGAAATGGATTCGCTCACCAATTATAATTTCCCCGAATGGTTCAGAAACGCAAAGTTCGGAATCTGGGCGCACTGGGGACCGCAGGCTGTGCCGATGGAAGGGGATTGGTATGCGCGAAATATGTATATTCAGGGACACCGCCAATATGAGCATCACCTCACAAATTACGGTCACCCTTCAATTCACGGCTACAAAGACATAATCCCGCTCTGGAAGGCTGAAAAATGGGACCCAGACCGCCTGATGGCTCTATATAAAAAAGCCGGCGCAAAATACTTCGTCTCTATGGGCGTTCATCACGATAACTTTGACCTCTGGAATTCAACCTACCATAAATGGAATGCGGTAAATATGGGACCAAAACGCGACATCGTCGGCGACTGGCAAAAGGCAGCCAAAAAATATGGACTCAAGTTCGGCGTCTCAGAACATTTAGGCGCAAGTTTCACCTGGTTTCAACCCTCTCACGGCTCAGATAAAACAGGACCAAAAGCAGGAGTGCCTTATGACGGCGCAAATTCAAACTACTGGGATTTATACCATCCGCCAGCTGCGCCGGACGATAAAGGCTGGTACAGCAAAAACCCGGACTGGCAAAAAGAATGGTTTATGCGAATAAAAGACCTCGTGGACAAATATAAACCCGACCTCCTTTACACCGACGGCGGCGTCCCCTTCAACAATGAGGTCGGTCTCTCTCTTATAGCCCACCTTTACAACTCCGATTTGCAGAGAAACAAAGGAAAAAACCAGGTCGTTTACACCTGCAAACAATCCTCCGGCGGCAGATGGGTTGAAGACCTGGAACGCGGCGTTATGGGAAAAATAAACCCCTACCCCTGGCAAACAGATACCTCCATCGGCGACTGGTATTACAACAAAAACTGGAAATTCAGACCGGTTGAATGGACTATTCATATGCTCATTGACATCGTCAGCAAAAACGGCAACCTCCTCCTTAATGTAGTTCAGCGCCCGGATGGCTCCTTGGACCCGGAAGTTGAGCAGATGTTAAACCAGATGGCTAAATGGATTTCAGTCAACGGCGAAGCAATCTATGACACCCGTCCCTGGCTTGTTTACGGCGAAGGCAAAACCCGCGCCCGCGGCGGCAGCTTCAGAGAAGACTTCAAATACACCGCCTCAGACATCAGATTCACCACAAAAGGAAATACACTTTACGCATTCGCTATGGGATTGCCGGAAAATAGAGAGATTGTTATCCGCTCCCTCGCAAAAACAGATGACCCGCAACAAAACAAAATTTCAAAAATCAGCCTCCTCGGTTATTCCGGAAAAATCAACTTTACCCAAACCACAACCGGACTCGTTATAAGATTGCCAGAAAAAAATCCTTGCGAATACGCAATCGCGTTTAAAATTTCAGGAAAAAATTTGAAACCCGTTCCATTTGAACTACCGCCACCGACAGTTGACCCGGATAGACGCGGAAACTTTTCACTCAATGCCGATGACGCCCAACTCCGCGGCTCCCGAATTAAAATTGAAAACCAGGGCGGCCAGCCAAATATCGGCTTCTGGGATGACCCCAACGAATGGGCAGAATGGAGAGTAAAATTCACTCAGCCCGGCGAATTTAACGTCCAGGTAAGCGCAGCAACAGTCCACACCGGCGCTTCGCTTGCTATTGAATGTCAAAACCAAAAACTGCTCGTTAACATCCCTGTCACCGGCGACTGGGCAAAGTTTCAGGACCTATCCGCCGGCAAAATACAAATCGCACAGCCGGGCGAATACACAATTAAAGCAATGCCGCCCGAAAAAACCGGCTGGAAAGCGATAAACCTTAGACGCATAAGACTCATTAAAACCCAAAATTAACCACTAAAAAATCAACGTAGACTTTAAACCATTTTTTGCCGGGTTGAGAGTGGAAGAATTGTGATTTTTAACTTTTTTACTTGCTCTGGTTTCCAATGAAGTATAACACCCCCCCGACATCCCTTTCTATCTGCATTTTGACAAAAAGGTGGTTTTTAAACAAAACACCCTGTGTTGTATTGGATGTGTCGGTTTCATTTAGTTATTATCAACACCTTTGTAACTGCTGTATATTTTTTTCTTCCAAAAGTGAAAACGATCTCATCTTTCCTTGAAACTGTTTCCGTATCAAAAAAATTATCAATTTTTTGGAATACAAGTTTAAAATCTCTTTTTAGTTCCCAACTTCTCTCAGGATTGTCTTTGTCTGTTATAAAAACATTTGCTTTATAATACCTGACCTTGATGTGTCATAAATTCTTGGTTAATAATTTTTCTAATCTGGCGTGTCTCTAATTTATTTATACTTGAAACAAAAGGTTTATCATAAATAAGATTTTTGTTGCTATCGTAAATCTGCAACCACCAAACACCATCCCCAATGAAATCATCTATATCAAAAGATAAAGAATATAAAAATTTTTCTCCTTTGATTGACAACTTTTTCAATTTTGTTGGCATATTGACCTCCATAATTCCTTTTGATTTCTTTTTCCCCTTGTTTCTTCAAAGTTTTTTACAATAATACTTTTCAACGAATATCTCCTTTTTATAACTTCTTGCATACAGTAAAATCCTAAAGGTATCCATTCTCCTTTAGAATATTTATCACCAATAACTAAAGCA
>JBAMMJ010000207.1:0-2790 GCA_039793825.1 Verrucomicrobiota bacterium
CCTTTTCCGAATACGAAACATCAAGAATAATCGTTTTATCCAGTTTTACTTCTTTTAACTCATAAATCAGTGAACGCTTTTCATTGGCTTTCTTATGTTCTAAACTTGATACATCAAAGAAAAACTTAAAACCATCGGATTCAATTTCTAAACTTCTGAAAATCCGGTCGGTTTTAACATAGTAAAGCATCTGCGTTTTCCAGAAAAGAATGACATCTTTTTCATCGGTATAAACTTTTTCGTAGACATTGTTATGAAACGGCGTTGAGTTAAAATAAATTGACCCGCTTTCTGTAAAATAGCGGCTGAAAAAAGAATAGAGTTTGTCAAAGAGTTCGTCTCTGAAATCTGGATATTGTTTTAAAGCATTTTCAATGTCTTTTTTGAGGATATCTTCAATCTTGCGGTAGTAGTTTGATTTTATTCTCATCAAATTAACAAAACCGCCAGTGCCTTCAATCCTGGCGCCGATAAATACATCCTCTAAAGCTTTGTAAAATTTTTGTTCTTTTGGTCATAGACGTTGATGCTATTTATTCGCATTATAAAAGCTGCATTTAAAAATAAAAGCCCATATTTAACAAGTTTAATCCCGGATTTTTCAATCCCGGAAAATTCTGAACTGCGGCTGGCGCGCAGAAATCTTTCCGTTAAAGATTGCTCAAACTTTTTCGGAGCGCAACATCGCTTTGCCAAAATCATTATTCGCCATAACAATTTCAGGATTTATAAGCCGCAAATCGCCACTACCAGGGGTAGATTGCGAAGATTCTCCCCCAATTGCCGCAACCTATAAAACTGCCGATTTCTTTTTGATTCACCCCTCCAATCTCGCGCCTTCCGCAACGGTGTTTTCATTAAGCATTATCAGAAGAAATGGAAGACCGGATGCAAAATCCGTGATAAATAATTCTGGATTGAATAAATTGGAAATAATAGAAAATTCAAAATCTCATAGAAAAATTCAAACAGCGCTGTCGCTCTAATAATTTGAGCGTATAATTACTTCGCCTTTAAGAATCCTTACGCAACAGGCAAGCCTGAATTTTCCGGGTTCTTTTCCACGTTTAACCAGTATTTCCTTTTCCTTATCTGTCATCGGTTCAAGGTTTTCTTCTCCGCTAACTATTTCAACCGCGCAGCTGCCGCAAGAACAATTCAAACAGCCCGAATCAAGTGTAACGCCGGCAAGGTCGCTTGCGTCCAGAATAAACTCCCCTGCCTTGAACTCCGCGCTCTTGTTTTCGGGTAAAACTGTAATCTTTGCCCACATACAGCTTACTTGAAATTTTCAACTCTGATCATAATCGGTTTGTTTTTAACTACAGGCAATTTTTCAATTTTAGAAAGCGATTTGAGCATTGCGGAATTCGGCGCGCTATGAATCATCATAATCAACGGCACCGATTCCCCTTCGCGGGATTCAGGCTGAATAACCGAGGCAATGCTGATATTGCTATCGCCAAAGATTGTGGAAATTTTGGCAAGAACCCCCGGCTTATCCAGAACGGTTAATCGGATATAATATTGCGAAGAAACATCGCCTATGGGAACAATCTCGCCGTTCTTCTCGTGCGGCACAAACGGACGAAGCCTGCCCTTTGTTCCATACTTCAAATCCAACGCCGCGTCCGCTATATCGCTCAACACCGCGCTCGCCGTCGCGTCTTTGCCGGCTCCGCGTCCATAAAAAAGAGTTTCTCCAACAATATCGCCGCGAACAAACACCGCGTTGAACACATCGCCGACACTCGCAAGCACATGGCTATTTGGCACAAGCGCCGGATAGACTGACACCTGAATTTTTGAGCCTCTCTTTTTAGATTTTGCCCCGTCCAATTCAACCTGCTTCACTATCCCGAGCAATTTAATAGTATATCCAAGCTGCTCGGCAAATCTGATATCCATCAACGAAATATGGCTTATACCTTCAACATAAATCTTTGAAGGCGGCACCCAGAACCCGTGAGCCAGCGAGGCAAGAATCCCAATCTTATGCATAGAATCAAGCCCGTCCACATCAAGCGCAGGATTAGCCTCCGCATACCCCTGCCTTTGCGCCTGCTCAAGCACCTGCGCAAAATCGCTCCCATCCTGCTTCATCTTCGTTAATATATAATTGCAGGTCCCGTTAACAATACCGTAAATGTGTGTAATCCTGTTCCCAACAAATGCCTCTCTTATCGCCTTAATTATCGGTATCCCCCCTGCAACGCTTGCCTCATAATAAATATTTGAATTGTTTGCCAGAGCGGCAGAAAACAATTCCTCCCCATAAGCCGAAATAAGCGCCTTGTTCGCCGTAATGACAGGTTTCCCAAGCCTTAACGCCGTCAAAATAATCTCTCGGGCAACTGTTGTCCCTCCAACCAACTCAATGACAATCTGCGTCTGCGGGTCTTCAACAACCTCGCGCCAATTTGTTGTCAATATGCTATGCGGAATCGGATACGGCCGCGGCTCGTCAAATGCCTTGACCGCAATCTTCTTTAAATTAATCTTTAACCCGAGCCGCGACTCCATTAGCGAGCTATTTAGTTGCAACGCGTGATACACACCGCTGCCAACCGTCCCGCCGCCTACCATTCCAATAGTTATCTCGTCCATAAAACCTCTATCTAATTAAACCAGCCGCCACACTTGCGCAAGGATATTATTAAAATCTATTCCTGAGCAAACGATAAGTCTAATGCAGAAAAACTCCTATCTGTCCAAAATAATTAATTAAAATTTTTGTGCGCTTATATGGAGTGCGGTGTTAAGTGAGCACAAGCAAACGCAACACCGCTT
>JBAMMJ010000208.1:0-8694 GCA_039793825.1 Verrucomicrobiota bacterium
GAAATTAAACTATTTCATAAGATTTGGTATTTATTCTTTTGATTATCTGACATCTTTTATCACAAAGCGGTGGCGTTGCCACCGCACTCCAAAGCGGCGTCATAACCGCCACACTCCAAAGCTCTACCGCCCAGGATAAAATCCTTTAGAAAATCACAAATTAAGATAAATATTCAGGCAAAGATCAGGTGTAGTGGATTGTGTGTGGCAGCGCTTTTTCTCGTTCTGAGCCTTCTGGTTTTGAATCGAGTTTCAAAGTGGTTTTATAATCTTCGCCAAAAGCCTTTTTGACGCCATTGGTTATTTTTGGTATCTGGTCGTGTGATGAAATAAGGTTAAACGCGTATCGTTTATCAACGAAGAGCGTAACGGTTTTTGTGTTTTCATCCAATTGAATTTTTTTGATGTGAGTTTCAACCAACTCGCGCGTTTCTCGCGGCGAGATTTTTTCTACCAGTTTTTTGAATATTTTTTCCATAGTCGTTATGGTGTTTTTGGTTGATGTTATTTGTATTAGCAAATTCTCGGGAGTTGTTCGCCGCTCAACATATCCAGGATTCTTACCGTGCCGATGCTGCTAAGTCTTGTGACGAGCGGCTGGTCTGAATTTTTGACCTCGCCGATTATTGCAGCAGAAGTTGAATTTTGGTTTTTCTGGATTATTTCAAGGGTTTTTTGGGCGTCTTTTTCTGGCACGAAAGCGACGAAACGTCCTTCATTGGCGACATAGAACGGGTCAAGCCCAAGGATTTCACACGCGCCTTTGACCTCATCTGTTACAGGGACTGCGGACTCGGTTATGTCTAATCTGATTTTTCTAACCGAGGCAATTTCATTAAGGGCGCTTGCGAGACCGCCGCGTGTTAAATCTCTTAAACAGTGAATTTCCACACCATTTTCAAGCAGGTTTGTTATAATGTGATTTAGATTGGCGCAATCGCTTATGATTTCGGATTCAAATTCAAGGCCTTCGCGCACCGACATTATAGCCATACCGTGTCTGCCAATATCGCCGTTTATGATTATTTTGTCGCCGGGTTGTATTGAAAGTGGATTTATATTTAGCGGTGTTTCAATAATCCCGATGCCGGCGGTGTTGATGAATAAGCCATCGCCTTTGCCTTTATCTACCACTTTTGTATCGCCTGTGACTATCTGGACATCTGCAATCTTTGCGGCGTTTTTAATTGATTCAACTACCTTGATTAATATTTCCATCGGCAAACCTTCTTCAATGATTACGGCTATGCTAAGCCAGCGCGGTTTTGCGCCGCACATCGCCAGGTCGTTAACGGTGCCGAATACGGCGAGTTTACCGATATCGCCGCCTGGGAAAAAGATTGGGCTGACCACGTAAGAGTCTGTGGTAAAGGCGATTTTTGAGCCGTTAATTTGAATAACAGCGCCGTCGTGTCGTTGTTCAAGATAATCGTTTTTAAACGAGGGATAGATCAGCTTTTCAAGCAGCTGTTGAGTTAATTTTCCGCCACCTCCGTGGGCAAGGAGGATATTCTTATGCCCTGTTACTGGCAATGGACAACAAAATGATTCAGTGAATGATGTTTCTGGTTGCATTTAAGACTCGGTTGGTTGTGAAAATAGAAAGGATATCGTCAAATTCTAAAGACTTACCAAATTTTTGTAACTTATAACGCATCCAGATTAAATTTAAACCCTGAATATTATTTTTTCAAGTGAGATTAAATTGGTGTTGATTTGAAACGGTATCTGTAATACGCCGAGCAGGCGCCTTCAGCCGATACCATTGGCGCGCCGAGCGGATTTTCCGGGGTGCAACGGTTGCCAAATGCCGGGCATTCATCTGGTTTTTTAGCGCCTTGTAAAATCAATCCGCTAATGCATTGGGAGGATTCACTTGCGGTTATGGCTGAAAGGCTAAAACGTTTTTCGGCGTCAAATTGTTCAAATTCATCATTAAGCGCAAGTCCGCTTTTTGGTATTTCGCCAATGCCGCGCCATTTTCTGTCTACCACTTTGAATATTTTTCCAATCATCGCGCGCGCGGCGGGATTACCTTCGCGGCGCACGGAGCGGGAATACTGATTTTCAACCTCGGTTTTGCCGGATTCAAGTTGTTGGACGCACATATAGATTCCCTGAACAATGTCAAGGGGTTCAAATCCAGTGACGACGATTGGGACGTTATATTTTTTGGCTATCGGTTCGTATTCAGTCCATCCCATTACTGTGCAGACGTGTCCGGCGGCGAGGAATCCTTGAATCCGATTATGCGGATTTGAGAGTAAAGCCTCTATAGCCGGGGGAACGAGGACGTGGGCTACTAGGATTGAAAAGTTCTTCAGGTTTTCATTCGCAGCCTGAAATACCGCCATTGCGTTAGCCGGGGCGGTTGTCTCAAATCCGACTGCGAAGAAGACCACCTCTTTATTTTTGTTTAAACGGGCGATTTTAAGGGCGTCCAGAGGTGAATAAACTGTTCGCACGTCTCCTCCCTGTGCCTTTATGGTCAACAAATCCTTTTTGCTACCGGGCACCCGAAGCATATCCCCGAAAGAACAGAAAATAACATTCGGTCTGGATGCGATTTCCACCGCGCGATCAATTAGTTCCACCGGTGTCACGCAGACCGGGCAGCCCGGTCCGTGAATTAGACGGATTTTTTGCGGCAACATTTCGTCAATGCCATATCTAATTATGGAGTGGGTTTGACCGCCGCAGATTTCCATAATTGTCCAGTGCCGCGTGGTTATACGGGCGATAGCGTCGGCAATTTTTTTAACGGCTGCGCTATCGCGATATTCTTCAAGATATTTCAGCATTACAAATCTAATTATAATTTAACCCCGATTTATGGAAAAATATAATTTTGTCTGCGTCTGCAATAATATAATCCGAGTGTCGGATTTACTATAGCGCTGGCAGCTAAGCGGTTGCCCAGTCTGAATAGAGTTTATTTAGATTTATTTCGTCCGGGGCGCCTGCGAATGCGACAACTCTATATTTTAACAGTAGAGAATCGCCTTTATTGAGAAAGAGTGGTTTTTCAATGAAATTCAGCGGTGTTGGGGAGATAAAGCCATAATCGCGGGTGAACCACGGGGCTGGAGACCAGGGGTTGTTTGGATGGTCTAACAGCGCTATGCCTTCAATGCAGTTTGAGTGTTTGCGTTTGCCGTAAAAGGCGCACCATTCGGATTTTTTTCCAAAAGTATTCTTTTCGCCCTGTTCGCCTTTTGCGTTTATGAGGAATCCGCCTTCCGAAGGCGTGATGTCTGGCGCAGCGCGGATAGAGAATAGTGAATGATTTGTTTTCTGGATTGTAATGTCAACTTCGGCTGACCAGAGGATTTCCCAATCCATAAAATAGAATGTATCTACTGTGAAGGTGAAATTGATTTTTCGCTCGTCGCGCATTACGACTTCGTTTTTTGGCGAGACCCAGCGGCAACTATCGTGGATTTGAAGGTTTTGTTTAGTGAGCTGGACGACTTTTGGTTCAGAGGAGATAATTTTTCCTTTATCAAGTTCCTGAGACCAGTAGTCGTCGCCATTGACGCGGTCGCAACCGAAGAAGATTGAGCGGTGGTGATACCAGGGCAGCGCAGTTTCGGTTGTGAGCGATATTCCGCTTTTGGGACCTATCAGTGGATAAACATAGGGATATTTTTGTGTGGGATGAGCCCGGTAGCAGGCGAGGATTTCGTTGTTTTTTCTAATCCAGATGTCAAAACCCGAACAGTTAAAGGTAATTCCTTTTGAGTCAGATGTTGGCGATGGCAGTGGAACTGATTTTATCGGTTGCGCGCTAACAGGGGATGTTTGAGCGACAACAGTTTTTCCCGCGCAGGCGCAGAACCCCACCAGTCCTATTTTTTTAAAAAATGTGCGTCTTGAAGATTTATTGTTTGTTTTGTTCATAGTTTATTTTTTAGCCAGCCGATTTCTATTTGTTCAAGTGTTTTGCCCTTTGTTTCCGGAACGAAAAAGACCATAACGCAGATTAGTATCACACACATAAAGGAATAAAGATAAAATGGAAACGCGTGATGGAATTTTTCTATAAGCAAGGGGTGTGAATCAATCATCGGATAGGTTTGAGTGACTAAAAAATCTGCGCCCCAGAGGAAAACGGTTGCAATACCCATTGCGCGTCCACGGAGTCGGGTTGGAAAAATTTCTGAAAGTATTACCCAGGTAACAGGACCTACTGATAGGGCAAAGCAGGCGATGTAGCCGAGTATAAACGCAAGCATCCATACCGGGTGTTGCTGGAGTTGAGCGAATATTCCCATAGCGAGCAGAGAGAGCCCCATTCCGACAGAACCGACGATCATAAGCGGTTTGCGACCTAATTTATCTACAGTCCAGATTGCGACTACGGTAAAGGCGACGTTTACGGCGCCGATAATTATAGTTTGCAACATTGCTACATCCGTAGTTGAACCGAGTTGTTTAAAAATCTCCGGGGCGAAATACAGGAATACATTTATGCCGGTAACCTGCTGCAGGATTGCGAGAACAATGCCGATTATCAGGGCGCGCCGTAGCCCGGCCGCGAAGAGCGCTTTTAGAGAATCGGTTTCAGAGGCGATTGTGGATTTGATGGCTTCAAATTCTACAGTGGCGAGTTGTAGTCCATTTATTTTTGAAAGGATGTTCAGGGCTTCGGTATCTTTTTTGCGTTTAATCAACCAGCGCGGGCTTTCGGGTGATTTAATCAGGAGCAAGAGCAATATTAACGATGGGATGATTCCTGTTGCAAACATATAGCGCCAGCCTGTTTGAACATTCCATTGTTCTGGTTTGCCCTGGGCGATAAAGTAGTTTGCGAAATAGGTGACGAGCATACCGCCGACGATGGCGAGCTGGTTTACAGAGACCAATCGTCCACGAAGGTTTGCCGGAGAAACTTCCGCGATGTAGATTGGCGAGGCAAGCGATGCGACGCCCACAGCCACGCCGGCCATAATACGGAAGAGAATGAAAACCCAGAACCTATCTGCAATTGCCGCGCCTGCCGATGAGGTGAAGAACAGAACTCCTGCCAGAGCCAGTGTTCGTTTTCGCCCGAGTTTATCGCTGAAGAATCCGGCGACGATGACGCCGAGCATACAACCAATTAGTATGCAGGAGGCAGCCCAACCTTTCATTGTTGGGTCTAAGTTAAACCTGATGGTCAGAAAACCGATGGCGTCGGCAATAACGGCAGTGTCGTAACCAAACAGAAGTCCACCAAGCGCCGCTATGCAGCAGATAAAAATTACATAGACTTTATTTTTGCCATCCGAATTTGAACAACAGTCCATATTACGGGTATGTTAATCAGGCTTCGTTAATCCATTTCTTAAGAGCCTCCCTGCAATTTACCATTGTTTTAAGAAGCGCTTCTTTGGTCTTTGAATTTCCTTTTCCTGCAAAATCAAATTCAATGTGGATAGAGAAAGGTTCATTATAATTCATTTTTTTCAATAAGCCGAAAAAGCCGCTTTTGCTGAATTCTCCTTCGCCGAATGGGACAAACGAGCGGGGTCTGCGGACATCTTTGATGTAGGCGATTTTGAAGTGCGATTTTATCAGGTCAAATTTTTTGCGCCATTCATCGCCGTGAACGACTATTGCGTGGCCAAGGTCAAAGGCGATACCAATATCGTCGGGGTCAAAATCTTTCACAAGGTAATGCATTTCGTCAAGGTCACCGCCGATATAAATTCTGTTGCCGGCAGGCGAGTGGTTCTGGAATATGGCTGTGACTCCGATTTTACGGTTTAATTTTGCGAGTTCTTTGAGTTGTTCTTTTTTTCGGTCAAGTTGTTTTTGCAGGGGTTCTTTGTCGTTATGGTAATCCATTCCAAGTCTGTAGTATTTAACCCCCAATTTTTTAGCGGTTTTCAACACAGTTTCGGCGTGTGGAGATTCAATACCAAGTATTCCGCTGGTGAGCAGGAGTATCTTTTTGCCGCGTTTTGCGAGCGCCTCTGCGTATCGCGGCAAATCTTCTGCCGCGCGCGCGGGCTCAATTTCGCCTTTCTCCCTTACAGGGGTATCAACCCCGTCATAATCGGCTGCGGCGGTGAGCTCTGCGGACTCTTCAAAGTCAAGTTTTAATTCCTGATAGATTTTGCTGAAGATAGCAATGGTGGGTTGCTGCGTCGGTTGAGCCGATTTAAGTTCAGGATTCACAAGAGCGAATGACGAGATTGTCAATGCCGTGGTTTTCAAAAAGGCGCGTCGGGATAATGTTCCATTCTGGTTCATAAGCCATAGTTTTATATAAATTAGATATTAATCAAGAAAAAGGAGAGGTGGATTTTTAAAGTTCCCTATTATAATATGAGCGTTATGGATAATGAAAAGATATCGCCCGAAGAGAAATCAAAAATAGAGTTCATTAAGAGACAGGCGAAGGAATTTCTGGAGGAGCCTGCGCCCGGGAGCGAGTCGCAAAGAGGAGCCACATTGCGTCAAATTATTAATTTCATTGTTCTTGCGGTAAAAAGTTTTGTCAGAAACCGCTGCCTGGCGAGGGCATCTGCGCTGGCGTATACGACACTTTTGGGGCTTGTGCCGCTGCTTGCGGTGGCAATTGGAGTTACAACGAGTCTTTTGCAAAAAGAGGGAGAGAAACCGATTCAGGAGATGCTTGATAAATTTGTTGCGTATGTTGCGCCCGCGCTTGACCTTGAAGTAAAAAAGGATGGGGTTGAAGTAGCTGGAAAGCGAAAGGAGGTTGTAGAGAAGATTACTGAATTTGTTTCAAATATACACAGCGGAGCCCTGGGAGCGACGGGTGTGGTTGCGTTGATATTTGTAGCCGTGTCTATGTTGAGAACCATTGAATCCACGTTCAATGATATCTGGGGTGTGGCGCGAGGGCGAAATTTTGTCAGGGCTTTTGTTCAATACTGGGCGGTGATAACCTTGGGACCGATAATTTTCGTTCTGGCGCTCGGCTTGACCTCTTCGCCTTATATTTCGCACACACGCGATTTTATAACCGCGCTTGGAACGGTTGGCAGGATTATAATATTTCTGCTGCCATTTGCAATATTGAGTCTTGCTTTCGCTCTCTTTTATCAATTGATGCCAAACACCCGGGTGCAGTGGAGATCGGCACTGGTTGGCGGAATCGTTGGTGGATGTCTCTGGCAACTAAATAGTATGTTCAACACTCTATATATAAATCGCGTTGTAACTTATAGCAAAATTTATGGCAGTTTGGGTATTTTGCCGGTGTTTTTAATCGGTCTTTATTTTTCGTGGTTGATACTTCTATTCGGGGCGCAGGTTGCCTACGCTCATCAAAACCGCCGGGCGTATCTTATGGAGAAATTGAGCGAGTCGGTAAACCAGTTTGGCAGAGAGTTTGTGGCTTTGAGATTAATGGTTCAAATTTGCAGGGCTTTTGAGAACGGTTACGGCGCGCAAAAACTCAGTTCTTTGACAAATGCTCTGGGCATTCCCTCGCAGCTTGCCTCGCGGGTGTTGACACAACTTGTTAACGAAGGTTTGATCATCGCGATTCAAAATGGCGAGACAGCTTATATTCCTAAAAAACCGCTGGAAAAAATCAGTTTATACGATGTTGTGCAGGCGGTGAGACGGGCAAACGGACGCGAAGTGGAAACGGTAAATGACGCAATGCGCCAGGTAGTTCGCAATTATTACGATGAAATAATCAATGCCGAAAGGCAGGTGGGCGAAAGGATTACGATGAAAGAACTGGCAACGATTTGATGTAAAAATTGCGTCGCAATGGCTTTGACAGGTCTACCTAACTTTGAATGCGCTTTATGCTGCCTTGCTCATCTTTGAGTTTTAATCGCAATTGATTTTTTCCACTGATACAGAATTAAAAGAGATATAGACAGCAGCGCAAGAACCGAGAGCGCAAAACCGGCAAAAAATGCGGTGTCAATATAGCGCAACACTACTGTATGTTTCCCTGCTGGCGCTTCAATTGCCGTGAAGGCAAAGTTTGCGGGGTATACAGGGATTTGTTTGCCGCCAATAAATGCCTTCCAGTTCTTGTAGAAAGCCTGCGATATAAAGACGATGGTCGGTTTTTCGCAGGTTGTTTCAAATTCAATCTTGTGCGATGAAAATGAAATCATTTTGACCTGAGAATTTTCATCGCGCTGGCTTTTTATTTTTTCTTTTAAATCCGATGGCAATAAGACCTCGCCGCGCGGGTTAAAGTTGCTGCTGGTTAACAATTGAAATATTTCAGGCGGGTCGGCAAATAGCGGTTTATACCCGATTGTCACCAGTGGAAAAAAGTTTTCTCGTCTTTGAAAATGAAAGAATTTTCCATCTTCGTTTATATGGGAGATTGACATTATATCAAGGAATCTCTGGTCAATATTGCCGTCTTTTCTTCGCAGGAGAAAATAAAAATCAAAGTACCTCTTTATATCAAGTGGAAAGAAGCCGTCTGCCTTTGGGATGTTTTCAAGCAAATTGCAGTTGCAAAACAGGAAGAGACGGCTTGCAAGGTAATCGGCGACAAGGTCGCGCATATAGACGTGACCGAACAACTGGTCATCGTTTGGGCGCAAAAAGACGCGGGATACCCCGGGCTCTGGCAGAGGGATAAGCGCGGGGTCTTTCTTCCATTCGGATTTTGTCAAATCCGGCTCGTAAACCCAGGGTTGAATTGTGGGATTTTGAATAGGATTGTGTGTAAAAAGGTCAATAAAAATTACCACTGGCAGC
>JBAMMJ010000208.1:8704-9021 GCA_039793825.1 Verrucomicrobiota bacterium
GGCAGCAGCAGTTGTAGAAGGCGATGGCATTTAAGGTTTTTGATAATGCCGTAAATTGCGATTATAGCGCTGGCGCAAAGGACCCACCGTTCAAAGGAGTTATACGCGATGGCGTTCCAGTTGTCTCTTGCAAGCGGAAAAATCAGGTTGTCAAACAGGATAAGACAACTTGCGATAAGCCCGATAAAGACAATGAGCAGGAGATTTTTAAAATTTGTTGACCGCAGGTTATTCCTGGCAGAACACAGCAGAGAAATTCCTTCTGCGGCGAGGAACGGGGCTGCCATTACCGAGATGATGAGGAATTTAACTGGATA
>JBAMMJ010000208.1:9031-20574 GCA_039793825.1 Verrucomicrobiota bacterium
AACAATCCTTCCATCCCCATAGCGAGTGCCACACCTAAAAGAAACAAAAAGACAAGCAATAGGGTGTGAAGTTTTTTTGAATGGAGCGCCGCAAATATTGAGACAAGGATAATGAACAATCCGCAATAATAAGAGGAGGTCCAGCATTGGTTATATTGGAGGAAGACGCCCATTTCAGAGTGATAAAAATGAAATAGCGGCACAAAAAAATTTGCCCATCCATAGACTGGCATATTCCAGACGTAACCTACAAATCTTCCGCCGCGATTGGATTCGTTCACGAGCCCGAGAAATGGGAACATTTGCGCAGCAGTTAAAAGTGCCATAGCAACCGCGCATATCGCAAGAGGCAGGATTTTGGTTTTGTTTTTGAACAGCTCTGGCAAAACGAGCGCCGCCGCGATGATATATGTGGCAGCCGTAATTTCAGGAGAACCCGCAAGCAACTGCATTGTGCCTGTAATGATTATTGTATGCAATTTTTGATTCTCTCTTTTAACATACTGGTAAACCGCCGCAATGAACCAGGGCGCCCAGCCCATAGCGGCAATATTTGATTGCCACATAACGGAGTTTATCGCTATCCCGCTAAAACAATAGGTTATTGAACCAATGACGGCGCCGAGTCTGTTTTTTACAACCAGATTAAGCAATAAATACATTCCGATTCCGGCGAAAAACAGATGAATTAAGTTGAAGATTGGCAGAGACCATTCAAGCGGAAGCAGCAGGTAAAATAACGCTGGCGGATAAAGCGCCTGCGTATTCCATTGAGCAAGGAACGGTACGCCGCAATTATTCAGTGGATTCCAGAAAGGTATTTCTCCACGCCAGAAGCATTGTTTTAAGTAGTAGGCGTTTGGATAGGAAAAAATTCCATAGTCGCGGTAAACAAATGTCGCAATGCCGGTCACGACCTCCGGGAATGCGGCAAAGATACAGAGAGCTAATAAAATCAAAAATCGTTTAGGAGTAAACCAATCCTGTGTGGTTGTGTCTGGATCGCTTAAATCGTTATTTTTAAAATTCGCCCGCATTAACCGTGATTAAATATTTTAGTCGCAATCAATTTGCTTTATAGATACGCGGGGAAATGGCATTTTACAAGTCAAGATAACAGATAGCCTGTTGTTTCATTGAATCAACATAGAGCTGGATTAGCTTTTTTGAAACATTTTTATCCTGTTCAATGACATAAATGGCTTTGGAAAAGCGCGCTGCCGATGGAAGAAGTTTGGCGAGTTGATTTGGATATCGGAAAATTGCCTGTTCGTTAAGGAAATGGCCATCTTTGCCCGGCGAGATTGCAAGGTAAAGCATATCCATTTCAACTATGTCGTTAAAGAAATGTGTTCCAAGGGATATATCTGGAACGAGACCCTCGTGCATAAGAGAGAGTTCTGCGATGACCGAGAGCGTGTTTATTTCAGCAAAGGAGACCGGCACGCCGAGCGATGGCATAGATGTCCCCCAGCGTCCGGGGGCGATTGCGAGGATAATTTTTCTTTCGGTTTCCGGGTGTAGATGGGCGATCCGTCCGATTATGCGAGCGACAGAATAGCGATCGCTCATATTCATCTGTGAATAGGCTGACGGGACTACGTAGATGAATAGGTCAATTGCTGTTGCCACACTATGACCGACGATTGGACCGCTTGATCTGAAAATGATGTTTTGTTCGTTCAAATTTTCAGGCAGCACAAGCCGTGAATAATCGCCCTTGATTTTTACCTGGAATGGGCGGCATTGGACGATATTAATTTTAAACTCGGCATTTGATTTGAAATTTGCCGTGAATTCAACATCCACAGGATAATCGTAGGCTTTCTGCAAGATTTTTAAAATCCGCCGCATAATCGGTACGAATTTAGTTTCATTTAGCATCCTTTCAAAGGTAAGGATGCCTGAAAATGTTTCGCGCCAGGTTTTATCCTTCAGACCTTTTGCGAATTCCTCATCTTTTGTGGCAAATAGAGAAATTAATTCTGGCGGCAGCAGGCTATTAACGCTTTCAAAATCTTTGGTTACAAATTTATTGGATTTAAGGTCAAGGAGGTCAACTTTGCGCTGGGCGAATTGTCTTGCGTCGTCGGTTCGGGCTTCTGGTCTGCGGCTGGGGTCGTTTAGCGAAACCAGCCGGGTATAATCGTCTTCGGTTCTATTTACCGCCCTTGTTCCGAGTCCAAATACGAGTCGCACCACGCCTGATTCCGGGTCAATATTATCGCTCCAGACAAATGGATTGAATGAAAAAGCAACGCCTGCAACGTGCGGGAAGAATACAGAATCTGTTAATTCTCCCGAGACGCGCTGCACGAGCAATGCCATCTGTTCATCTTTATCCAGCAGACCATAATGTTTTCTGTAATTCAGGCTCTCCTCGCTCATAGTTGAGGCATAGACAGTTCTTACAGCGTTCATAAATGTCTCAAGCCGTTCCTGAGGACTTCCCTGATTGGCGCAAAAAACACTTTCGTATTTGCCGCTGAACGCGTTTCCATAGTTATCTTCCAACAGGCTGCTGGAACGAACGATTATTGGTGATTGACCGAAATATTCCAGCATCTCGCCGAATTGCTGTTTTATATATTCCGGGAATACACCTTGCAGAATGCGGCGTCGCGCTTCTGCCGCGTTTTTTAGCATTACGTTAAAATCCTTTTGTTTACGCCGCAACCACCAGCAACCATTTTCAACAAGATAAGTGTAAAAGACATCTGAACCGATGTAGAAGGAATCGTGGGTTTCTAAAATCTCATTTAATTCCGAATCGGTTTTTTTTGATTATTGCCCTGGCAAGGAGCATACCGAGTGATTTTCCTCCGATAAGCCCTGTGCCGATCATCCTTTGCATTATTTCCACGACATCTTCTAAATCAAAATATTTTTCAACTAAATCAATGAACCGCTGGTCGCGGGTTATCACCATTTTAATTAAACCGGTAAAAAAGGTCTTGAGAACAGGGTCATTTTTTACATCGCTCTTTCTTTCAAGGAGAAGTTGTTGGGCGCGCTGGAAAGTTTTCATCCATACGCCCGGGCGATGAATGCTGAATTCAGTCCACGGTTTTGGAACTAAAGCGAGGATTTCGGCTATTTCGGCGCTGCTTGTGACCGGGGTAAAGGTCTCGCGGTCCCAGCTATGCAGCATATACAATGTTGGCGAGTGTCTTTTCCAGACCTTTAACGGATGGATGTAGAGTTTGTTCCCTTTTCTAAATACTTCAATAATAACTTGCGCTGTTGAATTTATGCTGTCGGTGGCGTGAAACGAGTGGAAATTCTTTTGCAGGGCAAAATAGGCAATTGTTTCCAGCTAATAAAGGTAGGGACAAATAATTCTGAAAAAGTTGCCGAGCATACGGTCGCTGAACCAATCCGCAGCAAGGTCGGACAAACAGTCAAATACGTAAAATGCGCCACGACCGGCAGATTCAATCACATCAAGTATCTGTGTTACAAATCGTTCAAAGCCTTCCTCCGGGTTAAGATAGTAGATTTCTACTCCGCAATTTTAGTTTATCAATTGCGGGTGTTTTGCAAATCTGAAGTAGATAGTGCGCCTTCCAAGTCTGCCAGCCTCATTACATATAGGTCCAAGAACAGGAAGATAGTCATGGATCCCATCAATCTCCCAGACAACATTATCGCCCGGCAATAGACCGCCCAGAACACCATCTAACCCGGCCAATCCCGTGCTAATCTTTGTTTGATTTATTTCCGTATTCATTAGCGTCAATCAATTTACCAAAAATAGTAAGATAATAGAAATTATTTCAAGTCGCGAGATTTTACTATTAGAAAAAAGATAATTTTTAAATAATCACCTCTACCCTGAACATTTCAGATAAATTATATTTTCTCGAAACAAAATCTGCCAAAATTATTTATGAACCACCAATGCTATGGATTAAATAGACCCTTACGTAGGTTGTTCAATCCATTACTAAATAATTTTGGCAAATCTAATTTCACCCAAAAGTGCCTTTTTTTGTAGTGCTAATGATGCAGGACAGGTGTCAAAGTCAGGAGTTTCGTGACGTAATATGATTGCAAAGATAGAAAAAACTCAAAGGCTCAAACAATCTCTTCAACCTCGTTTAATTTCTTGTCCATTCACTTCCGACGACTATTTATTTCACACAAACGACGTCAGGATACTCATCCCATAATTTTCCCATAAAAATCCTGCCGTTGTCTTTTTTGCTTCTTTTAACCTCGTCGGCGCCCCAGGTCCCCCATTGTTTGAAGAAAAATGCCACCTGTTGCCGCTTGCATTGTATAAATATTTCTTCAATCCAAGATTCTTTAATTCTACGCGCCCGTTTCCCCGATTCGCCCCCGACAATTGCCCAGTGAATACCTTCAAAATCTATTTCTCCTACCGGACCGATTAATGGCTCAAAGGAGATAAATCTTATAGTGGCGGGAACAGATTTTAACGAACTTATACGGTGCTTGTAGTTCGCATTTTCAACCGATACACCTAACCACACATTTGACGGAATTACCCTGTTCTTAAAATAATTAACCATTATTTCATCCCGTTTAGTAAGAATTTGATAAATATGATGCGGGGTTGCTCTAATAACCTCAAAAACTTGATCAAGAAAATCATAAGGCATTTTTTCATGGAATAAATCGCTCATTGAATTGACAAAGAATTTTGATGGCTTTTTGATTTTTAGCGGCTCATATAATCGGTGCGGTAATACTTTGAACGAAAATCCAGATTCATAATCCTTTAAGCCAGCTGCCTGCAAACGTCTTGCAAAAACTTCTGCATAACAATTTTTACAGCCTGCAGATACCTTATCGCAACCAACGCTCGGATTCCAGACTCTCTCTGTCCATTCAATATTGGTCTTTTTCATTAATCAGTCTCTCTGATTGATTATATAAGACGCTATATTTTTTGCAGTTTCATTGTTTGACGCAAAAACAAAATGATAAATCGGAACGTTCTTGCTATTGTAAAGAACAAGCGGTTTTTCTGTAACAAATTTCCATATATTTTTTAATCTTTCAATGTACAAATCCGCGCATTTCTCCGCAGATCCATATTTTATATTAATTTTCTCATCTTCAAATAAATTGGGTTGTTGCTCAACAGAATAAAAGTGCTTCTTTAATTCATCTTCACTTAAACCATAATATTCTTCCATCTTTTTAGGATTTAAAATATCACCGTTTTGTTTCAGAAGCCTGTTTATTATAACCCCTGATGGAATTAAAATCCACAGATCAACTCTTCTGTTTTTGAATTTCTCTATACTTCTCTATTTTAATTGCATACCAAAAGGGTCAAACAACACTAATGCAGCGCTATTCCTGTCTAATTCCTGAATCAACTTATCAACTGCATTATTCACATCTTCACATAAGAAAGTAAAATTCTTATTAGTATTGTATATATTCAATTTTTCTTCTAATGTTTCTATCGCCTTCTCATTGATATCTACGAAAAAATAATGATCAAATTTTTCAGGCATCTTAACGACTCTTTCTGCAGCTCCATTGTAAACATCTATGCCTTCCTCTTCGTTCAAGAAACTTAATTGATTTTCGTTCTCATTTAATGATTTACCGCAATTATAAGAATTGATTCCGCTCCCTGCGAAACCATCAAAGTAGATTATTTTACTTAGCCATCTTTTTATCCTTCTTTGGGAGTGCATAATTTTTAGATATGCTTTAACGTATTTTTCAAAGGCGATGAGTTTTTTCTCTGTCCATTCTTTATCCCCGAAATTCTTTAAAGAATCGTTTGATAAAGAATTCATAAAAATTATCTTAATATTTGTTGTTAATGGCTATTATTTTGTAAGCATTTTATTATCAACTTATTACAAGGTCAAAGCTTTTATTAGTTTCCACATACAACACAAAAGTGTGCAAAACATAATCGCCCTCCTCTGTTTTTCTTTATGCTTTTGCGGAAAAAAATAAATCACAAAGAATTCGCACTTAAACACTATCGCAACCCTCTTAAAAAATCGCCTTCTATTTCACCAGGTTTCATAATTAAATAATGATTTGTATTATAAATTGCCAGCAAGAAAAAATTATTTTCAATGATTTTTTCTCAAAATTAGTCTAATATTAAAAATATGAGTAGAGTCTCAACCCTGTTATCGGTTTTCGGTCTGTGTCTTTTTGCGCAGATTGGATTTTGTCAAGACCTTGTCATAAACGGCGTGTCTGACAGATCAACCTATAATGACCGCGCCTGGTTTTATGTTCCGGCGCAGGGCGGTTTTACTTACGCGGTGTTCTTAAACGGGGTCTCTAAGCCAGTCAATGTAACAAACTGGGTTGACCGAATGGATTATTATGAACTTTTTGTCTATCGCACTAATAATGCAACGTTTGAAATCACAAACAGATTGGTAAGATTCATTGTTCTTTCTTCTGACCGGGGCAATCCGGAAAAGGGTTTGATTAAATGGACGCCGTATCCGCTTACGCCATCGGCTTCTGGCGAGTTTGAGGGGGCTTATTTGAAATTGCTCGCGCCACAGACCTTTCCTCAAGGGCTACCAATACCTATAATTGCGAGGGTAGAAGATTCAAATGGAAATGAGCGGCGGGTAAATGGAAGGTTGTCCGCGTCGGGGTTTGAAGGGTATGAAATTAAGCTATTCAGGGGTCACGGTTCAGGGTTTCTGCCGCCGAAGGATGCCCCCGTTTCAATCAATTATAGCCCGGGCGTATACAATATGAGCGCCCAAAAAACGATTAACATAGAATCAAACACAGCCTGGGTTCAGGTTTCCGGGACAATAAGTGGAAATTCAACCTGGCAGGAAAATTCGCGAATTTATATTACCGCAAATCTTAACATACCTGCGGATGCAACTTTGACCATAGGCGCTGGCGCGGTGGTTAAACTTAATCCGCTGGTCAATATTACAAACAGCGGCACGTTGATTATAAACGGCACGCCGGAAAATCCTGTTATTTTTACGGCGACGAATGTTGTGTATCCAGAGAACAATGCCGGCGCGTGGGGCGGTTTTATAATGCGCGGCAGTTCATCGCGGTTGATAGCTAATAATGCGATATTCGCCGGTGGCGGCGGCGCTACAAGTTTCAGTTTTTCCCCGGGCTCAAGCCACAGAAGCGAACAACCGGTCTTTTTGCTGCAATCTGGAGCGGCTGCATATATGACAAATTGCGCCGTTATAAATACGGCGGGTCAGGTGGGCAATGGATATCAGTCGGATTTGACTCTTGATCACTGTCATATCCAGCGTGCAATCACCTGTGGTGAATATGCGGGGGGAACGATTATTATAAATCATACGGCTATTTTTGAATTTCCGATTGACGATGGAGTTGTAAATGCAGCAATAGCCGACGCGGATTACGACGCGATTTATTTTACTGAAGGCACGCACATCCTTATAAACAGTCTGTTTGGGTTTTCAAAGGACGACGCTATTGATTCAGGTTCAGGCGGCGCCGGAACGGTGCTTGTCAGCAATTGCTGGGTTGAAGCCGCGTTGCACGAGGCTCTGGCGTGGTCCGGGGGAGGACGCGTAACCTGGTCGTATGATTCTGTTTTGATAAATTGCGGTCAGGGGATTGAATCCGGCTGGAGCAAAGGAAACAACAGTCCACTCTGTTATGCTGAACGACTGCTTTCCACGGCAAATTCGGTCGGCGCGCGATTCGGAGATAACTATGACTGGACTTACAACGGATTCCTGCAGGTTTCAAATTCTATCATTATTCACAACTATAGAGACATTTTTGGAATGAACTGGTCAAACTGGACATACTGCATAAACCAGATGGATTTAAGAAGCAATTACATTACCGCCCCGAATACCAATCATCCAAACAATTTTATCTGGAACCCACAAGCCGATGGTTGGCGGCTGGCTCCATTTATGAAAACACCAATTGGCGTCCCGGTCGGAATCGGTTTTGCTGTCCGTTCAAACTCGGTTTCATCTTCGGATTTTACAAATGGAATTCCGATAAGACTAAGCACATTTACCGTAAATCCTGTTTCAATAAAATATTCTCTTGAGTCGGGAAATGCTGTAATTGTCTCAGGACAGGTTGAGTTTCTGCCCGGCGAGACTTTGAAACAGGTTGTTGTAAATTCTCCTATTCCTACGAATCAGGTTCTCAGGTTGAGAATGAGCGAGCCGTCCGGTTGCGAGATTACCGGAGTCAGCGAGGTTTGGTATTTGCCCGGCAGAACCGTTGCCGGTGATAGCGTCCTTGTGTTGATTAATTCTAACTCTGTCTGGAAATATCTTGATGATGGTTCAAATCAAGGAATTGTTTGGCGTGGGCGTAATTTTAATGACTCAACCTGGAAGAGCGGCGCGGGCGAGCTTGGCTTTGGCGATGGGGATGAGCGAACCGTGATAAGCAGGACTAATTCTCAGGGACAGCAAATCATCACTTACTATTTCCGCAGATATTTTGTAGTTGATGACCCATCTGAATATGAAAACCTGACGGTGCTTCTGCGCCGGGACGATGGGGGAATTGTTTATATCAATGGGGTTGAGGTTTTCAGGAGCAATATGCCTTCGGGAACAAATATAATCTATACAACAACGGCTTCAGGCGCGGCTTCTGATGACGGATACACCTGGTTTTCCACGGTTGCGCCGGCAACAATGCTTGTCGGTGGCACGAATGTTTGCGCAGTTGAGATTCATCAGGCAAATTCCACTTCAAGCGACGTCAGTTTTGATCTGCAACTTAAGGCAAAGAAAAAATCTCAATTGAAGGTCTCTTTAACTAAATTTGGAAAAGGGGCTGTTCTTGATTGGAACGCGGACAATACGATACTTGAAACAACCGATAATCTTGCGCATCCCTGGAAGCCCATTCTGGCGACCCCGCCGTTTTCAGTGGACTTTTCTTCTTCTCAGGGCTATTTTAGAATCCGAAAAATCTGATTGAATGCGGAGTGAATTATGAAGTTATTAAGTAAGTTTTTAGCGGCGCTAATTGTGGCTATTGGCATCGGTTTTTTCACGCAATCTTCTTTTTCTCAGGACGCCTTTACAATTAACGGAGTTAGCGACAAATCTGTTGCAACATCATTTACAATAAATATTCCGGTTCAGTCTGGTTATGGATATTTTGCTACCTTAAATGGCAACCGATTTCCTGTCGGGACCAATGTCCTGGTCAATAGCCCGGACTATTATGAACTGGTCGCCTTCAGGACAAATCTATCAAGCGGTGTTGTGACGAACCGTCTTGTTCGTTTTATTGTGCGATCGGCGGAACGGGGAAATACCGAAGATGGCATACCGCCCTGGACGCCATATCCAGTAATACCGTCTTGCGATGATGAATTTGTCGGCGGACATTTGCATCTCATTGTTCCGCGCAGGTTTCCAGCAGGATATCAAATACCGATTGTTGCATGGATTATGGATGAACAACTCCACCCCTTAAGGGTGAATGGTTTTTTAAAAGACGGCAATACGACGATTACTATCAGACGCGGCGTCGGTTCAGGGTTTATCCCGGCTCAATCTAACGTTGTTCAAACGACTTACTCGCCAATTATTTCAACCCTTTCAACAAATATTGCGATTTCAATTGAAACAAATGTTAATTGGATTCAAGTTTCGGGAACTATTAGCCAGAATACCACCTGGCAGGCAAATGCGCGAATTTATATAACCACAAATCTTACAATTGCCGCAGGGGCAACTCTTACTATAGAGAAAGGGACTGTCATCCGAATAAATTACCGAACCGATATTACTAATAATGGAACTGTTGTAATTAACGGGACAACGGATGAGCCGGTTGTGTTTATGCCAAACTCACCGTCACAGCCGTGGGGCGGCTTTGTGATGCGTCAGGTAACAGGCGAAATTGTTGGAACAGGGGTCATATTTACAGGCAGCGGGGCTGAGCCGAACTGGTTTGGCTCAAACGGAAACCCCGGTAGTCATCGGAAAGAACAGGCGCTCTTTTTTGTCGGCAATAATCAAAGGATTACACTTACAGACTCTGCCGCTATCTATATGGCTGGACAGCTTGGCCATTCTGTATCAGGCGGGATTTATAATTTTACCCGATTTCTTATGCAACGCGCTACTACCGGCGGAGAGTTTACCGGCGCGGCATTTACAATGAATGATTGCGCTTTGATTGAATGCCCGGACGATACGGCAAATTTTGTTGATGGCGATAACGACGCGATTTATATCGTAAACGGCAATCACGGTTTTACCAATACTTTGTTTGGCTGGACAAAGGATGATGGAGTGGATTCGGGCGGCAGCGGAGCTGGAATCCTGCATTTTTCAAATTGCTGGTTTGAAGCAACATTCCACGAAGGCAATTCGCTTTCTGGGAATAATAAAGATGTTTATCACTGGAATGATGTCTTCATCGGCTGTGGACAGGGTTTAGAGGCAGGCTATGACGGACCGCACGGGTATATGATTGGATGTCTTGCGGTGAACAATGTTGTTGGCGGTCGGTTCGGCGATAATTACGACTGGACTTATACCGGTTCAATAACAATCTCAAATAGTATTTTAATTCATAATTACCACGATGTATGGGGGATGAACTGGCAAACAAACGATCTTGGCTGGATTTATAGAACGAGCGCAATGACAGTGGTTAATAACCTGTTAACAGCTCCAAATACAAATCACCCGAACAACGCAATTTATAATCCACAAACCGATAGTTGGAGATTGGCAAAATTCGGGGCAAAAGGAAGGGCAGGCATCGGATTTGCGGTTAGAAGTCAATTAGTTGATGAGAATATGCTATCTAACGGGATTCCTGTGGGTTTGAGCAAGTTTTGCACAAACCCGGTTGCCGTGGATTATATTTTTGAAGGTCCGGGCGGAGTTATTCAAAGCGGCAGTCTTGGCTTTGAACCGGGCGAAGTTTTGAAAAAGGTATCAATTTCGCAGCCGATTTCCGGGAAAGGGATATATCGGCTATCGCTTTCAAATCCGATAAATGGCGATGTCACCGGGATAGCAAGCGTTTATTTAAAACCGACAAGTTCACAGACTTTGATAGCGCAGGGGTCTGTCTGGAAATACCTTGACGACGGTTCAAACCAGGGCGTTGCGTGGCGAGAACTCAATTTTAATGATTCCTCCTGGAAGAGCGGCGCGGCTGAACTCGGTTTTGGCGATGGGGATGAAAAAACCGTGATAAACCGGTACAACGCGAATAACCAGCAGATAATAACCTATTATTTCAGACGATACTTTGTGATTAATGACCCTTCAGAATATTCTGCGTTAGAAGTTCGGTTGCGCAGAGATGATGGAGGAATTGTTTATATCAATGGGGTTGAAGTCTTCAGAAGCAATATGCCTTCGGGAACAAATATAACCTATACAACAACATCTGCTGGAAATGCAGCGGATGATGGGAATAGCTGGTTTTCAACAAATGCGCCAGCAACTATGCTTGTCAGTGGAACAAATGTGTGCGCGGTAGAGATTCATCAGGCAAATTCCACTTCAAGCGATGTGACGTTTGAATTGGAGCTAATCGGTATGCCGAAATTGCGCGCA
>JBAMMJ010000209.1:0-13446 GCA_039793825.1 Verrucomicrobiota bacterium
AGCTATGAAGCGTGGCGCCGACGATTACATCTCCAAAGGCAGATTGAACATTGACGAGCTTGAAATCCGCATCAAACGCGCCCTGCGCGCGAAAAATATTGAAGACGAAAACCTCAATCTCAAAAGAGCCCTTGATTACCAGTTCGGAATAGAAAACCTTATCGGCGAATCGCCGCAAATGCGCGAAATTTTTGACATCATTAAACAGGTGGCGCCGACCGAAGCCACCGTGTTGATACAAGGCGAAAGCGGCACCGGCAAAGAACTCGTGGCAAAGGCGATCCATCAATTAAGCCGTCGCTCCCATAAACCGCTGGTCGTAGTCCATTGCGCTGCACTATCTCCAACTCTGTTAGAAAGCGAACTGTTCGGACACGAAAAAGGCTCATTCACCGGCGCATTTGAACGCCGCATCGGCCGCTTTGAAGAGGCTCACGGCGGCACACTGTTCCTTGACGAAATCGGCGAAATAGACCAGACAATTCAGGTAAAACTACTCCGATTCCTCGGCGAGCGCACCTTTGAAAGAGTCGGCTCCAACAAAACCATTGAATCAGACGTTCGCCTCATAACCGCCACAAACCGCAACCTGCTTGAAATGGTCAGACTGGGCAAGTTCAGAGAAGACCTCTTTTACAGACTCAGAGTCGTTGAAATCAATCTACCACCCCTGCGCGAAAGAAAAATGGATATCCCGTTGCTCGCCGCAAAATTCATAAAAGAGTTCTCCATCAAAAACAACAAAACCGTTGTCCATATTGACGACTCCGCAATGAAACTCCTCCTTGACTACCCCTGGCCGGGAAATGTGCGAGAATTAAAAACCGCCATTGAACACGCAGTCGTCTTCTGCAAGGGCGACACAATCACCGCTCGCGACCTGCCACTCTTCATCAGACAGCCCCAGCTAACCCAGCAAACCGTTCCACCCGCCCCCACAACCCCAACAAAAAACCTCACTGACACCAACCAGACTCAAAAAAATCAACTCTCAAACCTTACCCTCAAAGATGCCCAAAAACAACTAATTATAAACACCCTCAGACAATTTAACGGAAACAGAACGCGCGCGGCTCAACACCTCGGCATCAGCCGCCGCACGCTGCATAGAAAACTGAATCAATTCAATATACGCGATATCTGACGATTTATTCTCCGATAATTTTAACAAGAACCCGTTTCCGCCTCCGACCATCAAATTCACCATAGAAAATCTGTTCCCACGGACCTAAATCCAGTTTGCCGTTTGTTATGGCAACAACAACCTCGCGCCCCATAACCTGACGTTTAAGATGTGCGTCGGCATTGTCTTCGCCGGTTCGGTTATGCCGATATTGAGAGACCGGCTCGTGAGGCGCCAGCCCTTCCAACCATTCATCAAAATCCTCAATCAAACCCGATTCATCATCGTTAATAAAAACGCTTGCGGTAATATGCATCGCGTTAACAAGACAAAGCCCCTCTTTTACACCGCTTTTGCGCACAAGCTCCTCAACCGTCCCGGTTATGTTTATATAATCGCGCCGATGCGGCGTGTTAAACCATAAATATTCTGTCAGCGATTTCATACCAGACGATTTAATATCCCTTAATTGCCTATTAAATCAATGTAGATCAGAACCGCGGCAGCCTTCCGTCGGATTCACTCAACCACTCTACATAGCAAATTCCCGGAAGACCCCTTACCATTAACGGCGCCCAGCGCCACTCGTCGCTCTCAACGCGCGCCGGATAATTTCAGGTAAAACCGACTCAACCCGCTCAATATCTTCCAGAACAGTCTCGCGCCCGAGCGAAAACCTTATCAACGACCGCGCGCTTCCTTCACCGCAAATAGCCGCAATCACGTGAGAAGGTTCAAGCGCCCCGCTTGAACAGGCAGAACCGCTTGAAACACAAATCCCTTCAATGTCAAGCGCCGCAATAATAACGGCACTATCTACCCCATCCACTGTAAACGCCACCGTGTTGCACAACCGATCCCTCGCCTTCAACGCCCCGCGAAATGTTGCGTCTGGAAGCCGTCCTATAAGGTTAATCAGCCTTTCGGCAAGCGGTTCAAGCCTATCGCGCCTGAACACAGGCGGCTTCAAAAACAATTCCATCGCCCTCACAAGCCCCACTATCGCCGCAAGATTCTCAGTGCCAGCCCGCAACTCATTCTCGTGCCTCCCGCCGAAAATAATAGGGCTCGGCTTCAACGGCGAGCGAACATACAATAGCGCGGCGCCTTTTGGTCCATAAATCTTGTGCGCGCATAATGTTACCAGATCGGCATTTAATTCATCTATTCCGCCAAACTCCTCCTTTCCAAACCATTGAGCGGCGTCGGTGTGAAAAACAATCCCCCGTTCGCGGCAAATTGCCCCGATCTCCCTGACCGGTTGCAACGTCCCTATCTCGTTGTTCGCAGCCATTACCGAAACAAGGATGGTATCTTTGCGAAGACGTCGTTTTACATCTTCAGGATCAACCATCCCTTCACTGTTAACCGGCAAATAACTCACATCAAACCCCTCCTGCCCGGCAAGATATTCACAGCAATTTAATACAGAGTGATGCTCAACAGAAGAAATTACTATATGGCGCCCCCTGCTTTTAAACAACCTCGCAATCCCGAAAATGGCGAGGTTATTGCTCTCGGTGCCGCCGCTTGTAAAAATAATCTCGCTCGGTTTGCAACCCAGAACACTCGCGGCGCGTTCCCGCACCTCGTCCAATAAGACCCTCGCGCGCCTGCCAATCTGATGAATGCTTGATGGATTGCCAAATATTTCGCTAAAAACCGGCAACATCGCCTCAAACACCTGCGGGTCCAACGGCGTAGTTGCATTATAATCAAGATAAATCAGCCGCTTATCACCGACTAACATAGTTCTAATTATACATAATTATCCAATTATTAATAACCCATTTTGAACCAATCGTAAAAAATTCAATTAAAAAATCCCGAGTGCGGTTAAATCTTCAGAACCGCCTTGATAGACTTTGATTTTCCAGAGCGGAAAACATCGCGAAGGGCATCTTTATATCTCTCAAGCGGATAAATCCCGCTCACTATTGGTTTAAATCTGTCAGGATATTTAGCCAAAAGTTCAAGCGCGATCTGGATTGTCTTTTTCCTTTCACTGCCTGGCAACTTTTCATAGCCATAAGCATAGGTTCCCCTAACCGTCAGGTTCTTATACCAGACCGCAGTCCAATCCACACCTTTTGGAATCGCCGGCATCCCAACCAGCGCCACACTCCCATTAGCCGCGGTAAGCCGCAAAGAATCGTCAATTGACCGATCGCTTCCCACACAATCCATCACCACTTCATAACCCCCAACTACCACCGGCTTGCCTATCTCGGGCTGAAAAATTCTCTTTTCCCAATCATCCGGATATATCTCCTTAAGAAGCGATTCGTAAAACTGCCTCACACCGGCCGGCTTAATCACTTTTGTTGCACCAAATTGAAGAGCCAGTTGAGCCTGATGATTATATTTTGCCACTGCAATAATTGGCGCCGCCCCGCCTAAAAGGCGATATGCCGCAATCACAAGAAGTCCAACCGAACCGCAACCGATTACCAGAATGTTCCTCGGTGGACGGGTTAATACCGGCGCAACCGAGTGGATGGCGCAGGCTAACGGCTCGGCAAGCACAGCCGGCACATCCTCCAGCCGGTCGGGCACAACGTGCACCTGTGAATGGTGAGCCACAACAGTCGCCTGACTCCAGCCGCCACCAGTGCTGGCGCAATAACCGGTCTGAATCCCAGCCTGTATCGCCCCGCGCGCAACATTTTCGCAATTCGCATAGTTCCCCTCTTCGCACTGACGGCACATCGGCTCAATACCTCTCACGACACAACCTAACGCCGGCTCAACCACAACTCGCGCCCCTGCCTTTATCTCCTTCGGCACGCCCGAACCAGTCTCGGTTACCACCCCCAGAACCTCATGCCCCATTACAAACGGCGTTGATGTCAATGGCGAAAAATAAGGACTGCCTTTGCATAATATCGTGGAAATGTCAGACCCGCAGATGCCGCTTAACTTTGGCTGAATCCTTACCCAGCCTTCATCCACGAGCCGCGGCTCCTCAACTTCCCTAAATCCTATACACCCCAGCCGACTATACGCAATCCCGGCAAAATAAGGCGACACAAGCCGAACAAGCAGCCACCGCGCAACAGATTTTTTAAATACAATCGCCTTTCGCATCATTCACAATATAAAACTCGCAACCTCTCTTATAAAGAGAAAACAACTCCTATCGCTTCTTGAAATTTATCCTCACAAGCGCAAGCAACGCCACCGTTAACAACGTCGTTATCAGGTAAATACCGATGTTCGGCCGGTCTGGAAAAAGATACAACGAGCCCGAACCTATCGCCGGACCCAGAAAAATCCCAACCCCGATCGCCGCTTCGTGTAATCCGCCGTGCGATGCCCCCGCCTTGCCAATATCCATTGCGTAATAAAGAGAAGAATAATAAATTAGCCCAACAGCCCACCCAAAAAAGACCTGCGCCACCGCAAGCATCCAGAGGTTTTTTGAAATCAAAAGTATTATAAATCCGGCGATCAGAAACAAAAACGCCTTAAATAGATAAAAAAACCGATAATGCCATCCATCCCATCGCCAGAGCAAAACAAACGCAAAAAACCGCATAAACATCCAGATTGAACAGAACAATCCAGCCTCGGCAGGAGTTAGGTTCTGCTGTCGGGCGATCTGCGGAATTGCCGCAAGAAAAGTGTTCATCGCCACGTATGCGAGCGGATTCGCCAGCCACGCCATTTTCAAAAATTTCTCCGCTACGGCTTTCTCGGGGGCTTTCAATTCCACAGCCGAACCTTCCTCGCCGAGTTGCGCCGTAATTACAGACTGGTGGTTGTTTTCGGCAAACCTTAACGTCAATATCAACTGAAATATATTTATCGCAGGCGGCAACAGAAAAAGCGCCTTGCTGCCTAAGTGTTGAAAAATAGCGCCCCCGACAAAATAAGAAATCGCAGAACTGGCAGCCCATACCGCGTTATAAATTCCAACCATCCGCGGCAGCTCCCTGACCGGCTCGTTAAGGCTCACAAGCGATTCTATCGCAGGCCAGATCAAACACATAGAAATCGTCCACCCGGCAGTTATTATCATCAATCCGATTAAATGCCCTGAGAACTCTAACCCCAGCAACAGAAAAAATGCCATCCCGACAAAACCATATTTTAACGCCCGAACTTGGCCTATCCTGTCAATTATTTTACCAAGTTGCCACGACGCCACCGCGTAAATGAACCCGTGAAAGGCGGAAAACGCAAGATTCTCCCGATTCCCAAAATGATAGAAATCCCTCAGAAAAAAGAAAATGTAATTAAAATAAAATGAACAGGCAAAGGCGTTCAACGCCTCAATCGCAAAATAAACCCACTTATTTCTAAAACCCGTCATTAGCCAGCGTATTATACCATAAACCAAAAAATATCCAGCGATATCGGAACGCAAACTCCCTGTATCAAAAACCGAAATCGCAAACCTAACCCGATTTCAAAATTATGAACATATTTGAAGACCTTTAATGAACGTAGAAACTATCCCCCGAATCAGACCATAACCCAGCCTTCAGGAGAGTTTAACCGACTCGTCAATCCAATTTAGATACTTTTCAAAACCGAAACCTATATCTATTGCGATAAACTCCGGCGTCTCATACGGATGATTCGCCACAACCACTTGTCGCAACTGCTTTAACTTTGATTTTGCCGTCTTCATAATAATTAACACCTCCGCAGATTTTTCTATCTTCCCCTGCCACCAGTAAAGTGATTGTATTTTTGGCAATATGTTTCCACAGGCAATCGCCTTCTCTTCAAGGGCTTTATAAACTATCGCCTTCGCCGTTTTTACATCCGGCGCAGTAACAAATACAATCGCATAAGCCTTGCTTCTCCGTTTCATAGCCTTAAACTAATCATTAACAAACATCGGTCAAATTAAAAGAAATCTTCAAATACGCTACAATGTTAACTTAAAAAAGACGGTTGCTTAAGTCCGACTTTATCCGCTCTGGCTGCAAAACTATCTCCCACCCCCACGCGAGTTCTCGGTCCTGTTTGTCTCCCAGATTGAACGTAGCAACTCATAAATCTCCGGCTCAGCCGTCATAAGCTCCGCCCGATTGAACGGAAAAAAGTCGTTGACTCCGAAATAGGCTTCGGTCATCTCGGCAAAGAATTCTTTATGGTCTGTCAGTGCATAATGTTTGACGCGCTGCCCATTAAAAAGCAAAGTGGCATTGCCGTGTCCGCTCTGTTTATACCTCTCATAAGCTTCAAGTATTTTCGGGTTTTCAAAATCAAGATATTGATCGTGATAGGCGTGAGCCAGCTCGTGCAGGATTACCCAGGGTTGTTCCCTAACGTTGCGTTGTGTCGGCAACTGCGCCGCTACGGGTATATGCACACACTTTGCAAGCTCAGGCTCATAACCGTTGGATTTTAGCCATCCAACGCTCGGATGATACTGGATAGAATTTAACTTCCCGTAGTTTAAATCAAGAACAATAACCACCTTCTTTAATTCGCTCAAGCGCGGTTCCGAAACCACATAGGTAATATCCATCAATTTTGATTCAAGAAATTTTATACACCGTTCACCAAGCTCAATATTTGGCGGCTGCAAAAGGCGTGTGTCAATGCGAACTGTCCATCCCTCAATATATTTGGTGACTCGCGAGGTCGGTTTTTGCACATCCTTAGTCTGCGCAGAGATTGCCACCAATCCGCCTGACCAGAAGAGTAATATCGCAAGCTTTAATAACCTACACAACATAAGTTTTAGTTTTTAAAATTTGTTTAATAACCTTTAAATTCTTAATATTTTACGTCTAAATTAATAAATTTCTATGAAATCATTGCACAGTAGCAAAATAAGCAGAAGACAATTTTTGCGCAGAACCAGCGTCACCTCAGGCGGGGCGCTTCTTATGAGCGGTTTGACGCAAATAGGTTTTTCAAAGACCTCGGACGACCCGATTCTGCCGAAAATTCAACCCTTTATTCAAGAAAACAGCATCGCAGGAGCGGTTATGCTCATCGCATCAAATGAAAAGATAATTTACGAAAACGCCGTTGGTTTCGCCGATATCGCATTGAGAAAACCAATGAAGACCGACGCCCTCTTCTGGATGGTTCAGCATAATGGCTTTATAAAAAACGGCGGCGAAGCCTTCAATACCTTCAAAAAAAACGCTCTGGAAGTTTTTAAAAACGACCTCTAAAGTTTAATCTCGCTAATAAAATTTTCTAACGGTTTGATTGCTGTCTGGTTGTTCATCAGCTGCAATTTTAATTACCTTATTAAACAATCTTGTCTAAAAACCGCTTTCAATGTAAAAGCAAAACAGATGTTAAATTATGTTTGGATTTTTCTCGTTATTTCGGCAGTTATAATTGGCGCGGCGCGGGCGCAATTTAAAGTGTTGACCGACGGCATTCTCAACGGCGCCGAAACCGCCGTAACAATCGCCATCGGACTCGTGGGTATTATGGCGATGTGGCTGGGCGCAATGCGAATCGCCGAAAAAGCCGGAATAATTCAGTCGGTTTCAAGATTGTTGCGACCGGTCCTAAAATGGCTATTTCCTGATGTTCCCGAAAACCATCCGGCTATCGGTTCAATGGTGATGAACATCGCGGCAAATATGTTAGGTTTAAGCAACGCCGCAACACCGCTCGGTCTTCGGGCTATGAAAGATTTGCAAAATTTGAACCCGAACAAATCAGTCGCCTCAAACGCAATGTGCGCGTTTCTGGCAATAAACACCTCCTCAGTTCAACTAATCCCAATGACTGCCATCGCGGTGCTCGCTGCATCAGGCTCTTCAAATCCAACGGCGATTGTCGGCACAAGCCTGATCGCAACTTTATTCTCAACAATCGCCGGCGTCGGCTCGGCAAAAATAATGGAAAAATGGAAAATCTTTAAAGTTAACACAGGCGAAATATCGCAAAATTCTGCCGAAATAACGAGCGTAAATGAAAACCCCGCCGCTTCTAATTCCGATTCAACAAATGACAAACCCGTCTCCGACTTTGATTCTGAAACCCAAACTTGCCCGCCGTTATCTACGTTGAAAAAATTAGTTCTATATCTGCTGATTGCCGTGTTCGCGTTTGCGTTTTTGAAAATAGCGTTTCCTGACTGGTTTAATCCATCCCAACAAATCAAAGAGCCGCTGTTTGTTCGGGCAATCAACGCGATTTCTCTGCTTGCAATTCCATTCTTAATTTCCTGGTTCACCCTTGTGGCAGCGCTGCGAGGGGTAAAAGTCTATGAAGAATTTGTTCAGGGGGCAAAAGAAGGATTTGATGTAGCGGTTCGGATAATTCCATATCTTGTAGCCATACTTGTTGCGATCGGTATGTTCAGAGGCGCCGGCGGCATTGAACTATTATCAGGTTTGTTAAAACCTGTTCTTGATAAAATCGGTTTTCCAGTGGAGATTTTGCCTATGGCGTTGGTGCGACCTTTAAGCGGTAGCGCAACGCTGGGAATCTTTTCAGACATCGTCAAACAGTGCGGCGCAGACAGCTTGACAGCCCGAATAGCAGCAACCTTATACGGCAGCACCGAAACCACATTTTACGTCGTGGCTATCTATTTCGGCTCGGTTAACATCAGAAAAATGCGTCACTCAATCGCGGCCGGTTTGATAGCCGATTTTGTCGGAATTGTCGCCTCTGTCCTTGTCTGCCGCGCAGTGTTTGGTTGATCATCTCGGCCGCACGAGAATTTCCTCAACAATTACGTGGTGCGGCATATTTATACAAAGCATAACGCACCGGGCAACATCTTCAGGCTTGAGCATTTTTGCCCTTGCCGCTTCGTCTGGCGGCGCAGGCCGTTTGTTCAACAGCGGCGTGTCAATATCCCCCGGAAAAACCGCGCAGGCGCGAATGCCGTTTGACCGTTCTTCCGCATTTATGCATTGAGTCAAACCAGCAAGACCAAATTTTGATGCCACATAACCAGCCCCTGCCTTCGGCGATGCCTGCTTGCCGGCGTCAGAGACAATGTTCACTATCGTCCCTGAACGGCGCGAACGCATATTCGGAAGAACGGAATGAATCCAGTAAAATGCGCCGTTGAGGTTTGCGTTAATCATCCTGTGATAGTCATCAATGGAAAGCAGGGCGAGCGAACGGTCAGGAACATTTGTGCCGGCAGAATTTACAAGCGCTTCAATCGCGCCAAATTCAGAGAGAATATATGCCGCCGCCTTTTTAACCTGCTCCCAATCGGCAACATCGCACTCGCAGATGAGAAATCTCTGGTTTGCTTTGCTTGCAAGCTGACTGGTCTCTTTCAATGTCTCGGCTCTTCGTCCAACAAGCGCCACATTCCATCCTTCTTCGGCGAGCATAATTGCCACCGCCCTGCCAACGCCGCTACCGGCGCCGGTTACAATCGCGTTCTTTACCATAACAGATTTTTAACCAATTTTACCAAGCTTTGCCAGCCCGTTTATTCCGATAAAAATAATCGCTATTGAAAAAAAGCGGCGTTAGATTTAATTATCATTATAAATGCCATTATTCAGATATAAAATATTTGCGACTATCCGCAGATTGTCGGATAAACCGATGGGTTTGATGTTAGCTCTTTTAATTTTTGCCATTTCTGGCATCTTTTTTTGCGGTTGCAAAACAGGTTCAAATAAGTCCCTGCAAGGTAAAATCGGCGCAACAAACTCGCCCTCTTCCGAGACTCTATTTGTCACCTCTGAACCTAAAAAACTCACCTACCAGGATATTGTCCGCAGATTTGATAAGAATAAAGACGGCGTCCTTGACGACGAAGAGATCGCCGATATGCAAAAGCAACTTGGCAGTAGACCTGCAACATTTTCTTCAACCACCGCCGATGACCAGACAATTAAACGCGCCGGGATTATTACCGTAAAACCGGGCGGCTCCACTACCGGCGACCCAATTATTGATAAATACGATTTAAACCACGACGGCATTATTGATGAAACAGAGGCTGAATTGTTAAAGAAAGATTTGCGAGGCGAAGGCGCTCCAGAACTAAAGAAACCGACAAAACCAAAGCAGAGTCAATCACCTACCGTCATCACCCCGATTATGAAATCACCACGTCGTCCACTCGTGAGATGAACGGTTTTTCTTTTCCATTTTCAAAATAAAACAGTAAAGCCCGGCTCTCGTCGGGCTTTGCTGCTTTAAATTACCGCTGCGCTATTTTTATCTCTTACGACTCCTGTCCGCGACATATTCCAGCCCGGAAGCGATAACACCTGCCGTTGCCGCCTTGTCCGGCTCCCATCCCTTTGCCGCCGCCAGGACCGCGCGGCACCCCGTTTATGCACATACCGTTCCGATTCTGCATATTTTCAAGCCATTGTTTTTCCTGCGGGGTCAAAGTCCCGTCAGCCTGCTTTTTCTTCAACTCCTGAATGTATTCCTGCACCGCTTGAGCCCGTTGAAGTTTTTGTTCCGCTGTCATTGCCCATCCGGGTCCGCCGAACTTTTGATAGATCGGACAGTTTGGATTTCCCGGACCCGCGCCCTGCCCTCTGGTTTGCCTTTCTGCCCCAACCAGACCTGTGGCAGCGATTGTCGCTATCGCGACGCCCAACATCGTTGTTTTTATTAACCTTTTCATATTTGCCTCTCTATTTGTTTTTGTTTTCATAAGAAACTTATTGTTTCTTTCTAATATAAATAGACTCTCTGATTGTTAAGGATTTATTAAGAACAAGGAGAAAATTGTTAAGGAATTGTAAAAGTTTTTTACTTTTTAACCCGTTTAAATGCTAAATTATAACAAAGATGGCTGAAAGCGGAACCGGAAAAGTAAAAATTCTAATAATAGACGACGACAAAAAGTTTTGCCGTCTATTGAAAGATTATCTTGAACCGATGGGATTTGAAGTTGCTGCTGAATACGATGGCATCAGCGGTCTAAAGCGAGCCATAGAAGGGTCCTATCAGGCTGTGATTCTTGATGTTATGCTGCCGCAGATGGACGGTTTTGAAGTGTTGAGAAGGCTCAGAAAACAATCCGACCTCCCGGTTCTAATGCTTACCGCGCGCGGCGATGAAGTTGACAGAATCGCCGGATTAGAAACCGGAGCCGATGATTATCTGCCAAAAACTTCATCTGTCAGGGAGTTGCTTGCAAGATTGCGTGCTATCATAAGACGCGCCGAACGTCATCAAACCACACCCAATGAACCGCAAGACCAGATTATTATTAATAAATTAAAAATAATCCCATCTTCCAGAATCGCCTTTTTAGACGAACGACCTCTTGATTTAACGCCTGTGGAATTTGATCTGTTGTTGAGCCTCGCCCGCGCAAAAGGCAGGGTGAAAACACGTGAACAGCTGCTTGATGAAATCGCCGGCAGAGATTATATCGTCTTTGACCGTTCTATTGATGTGCATATCTCGGCTTTAAGAAAAAAACTCGGCGACGACCCCAAACAACCTCGCTTTATCAGGACAATGCGCTCTGCCGGATATATGTTTATTGACCCGAATTCGGACTGGTTTAGAAAATAAACTATGAAAACCCGTTACCCGTTATATTTAAAAGTACTCCTCTGGCTTCTGCTCAATATCCTGCTAATCGCAGGGATGCTCGTCTTTATTTTAAACACAAAATACCAGACTGAAATTGAGTCGTTTTTGGGCGGCAAATCCAGCGCAAGACTTCGGGAAATCGCCCAGGTCGTTTCCAGAGAATTAAATTCGCAACCAAATTCAGAATGGAATGCAATCCTGAAAAATTTCAGTCAGATTTATAATCTTAAACTCTCCCTTTTCAGATGCAACGGGACGCAGATTGCCGGCGAAAAACAGGACCTGCCGCAGGATGTGCTGTCAAAATTAGCCTCGTTAAGAGGCGCTGGCGGGGCAATGCGCGGCCGCGGCGGACCGCCTCCCGGACGCGGTTACTTTCGTATGCTTCAGACCGAACTTGACGAACCGCGCTATTTCTTTATTCATTCTTCCTATGATTCCACTTACTGGGCTGGAATAAGGCTAAATCTTGAACAGGATTCAATGATTGGCGGTGGAATCGCCCTCGTAGCCCGAATTGACTCATTGTTCAATAACACACTCTTTGACTTCAATCTTATCTTCTTCGCCGCAGGCGCAGCCATATTGTTCTCCATAATCTTCTGGTTGCCGTTTGTTGGAAACATTACTAAATCTTTAAAAGAGATAACTCGCGCCACAGAAAAAATCGCAAATGGAAATTTTGACAACAGGGTCAAAGAAAACAGAAACGACGAATTAGGCGTTCTTGCCAAATCTATTAACAAACTTGCCGAACAACTGCAAAAATATATCAACGGCCAAAAACGATTTTTGGGCGATACAGCTCACGAACTAAATTCTCCGCTCGCAAGAATTGAAATTGCGCTCGGAATAATTGAGCAACGCGCCGACCCGGCACTGAAGGATAATATTCAGGATATTCGCGAAGAAACAAATCTTATGTCGGCGCTCATAAAAGAACTGCTCTTCTTTTCAAAAGTAGGTCTTCAGGAGACAAAAATAGAATTGCGTAAATTAAAATTGAAACCAATTGTCCTTAATGTTATTTCGCGCGAGGCAAACCAAAACGTTGAAATCAACCTTAACATTCCCGACGAACTTATTATCATTGCAAACGAAGAATTTATTGAACGGGCAATGGCTAATTTAATAAGAAATTCCATTAGATACGCCGCTCAAGCCGGAGCGATTGAAATAAATGCAACAGAACTGAATTCAGAAATAGTCATAACCGTTGCCGATCAGGGCCCCGGTGTTCCAGAAGAAGAACTTGATAAAATCTTCAAGCCATTTTATCGGATTGAACAATCCAGAAGTCGCGATTACGGCGGAGCCGGATTAGGGCTTGCGATAACAAAAGCCTGCATTGAAGCCTGCCGCGGCTCAATCAGGGCAATGAACCGTAAGCCGCGCGGATTGATAGTTGAAATTAAATTGCCGCGAACGACTTAATCCCCTTTCCCGTTTCGCTGGCTATTCTTATGCTCAATATACTTCGGATGGTCTTCAAGATTCATTGATAAATAAACGTGCTTGATCTCCTGACCAAATCCCATTTTTCTGAAAAACGCAAGCGCGTCGGTGTTGTCCTCATCCGTGTCAACAAGCATAATCCGCGCCTCGTGCTCAATGAAGATGGAAGTAAGCTGCTTGAACAAACGGGTGGCAATGCCGTGCCGTTTGTAGGCAGGGTCAACACCCAACCATTCAAGCCATCCATAACGCCAGGCGCTTCGCGGCTTGGTCATAACACTACCAAGCGCAAAACCAACCACCCGCCCGTCAATTTCCGCCACAAGACAGGTCTCGCTGTCGCTGCCAAAAAGGTTCATCACCTCTTCATCATCCCAACAACGATATAACGTCGG
>JBAMMJ010000209.1:13456-20542 GCA_039793825.1 Verrucomicrobiota bacterium
ACAACTTTTGACCAAGCTCAAACACCGCCGGCAGGTCCTTTAACTGCATCTGTCGTATCTCAACTTCAACAGGCGCAGACCTTCCTCTCCTGCGCCTACCACTACCGTTTCCAGTCATAATTACAATGCTCACAAAATTTAAAGCCGGGTCACAAGTTAAACAGCAAACACTGTTCTAAACTCGTGAAACCCAGCAGAAATCCAGTTAATATTTTTTTAAATTCTTTCTATACCATCAATCGTTATGGATCTTGGCAAATCCACAATTGATTTTTACTTTGTTATAATTAACACCCATTCGGCGAATTTTCAAGTTAAAATGTTTATATACATTTATAATACCCTAATAATGAACAAGATATATATTTATAGTTTAGTCCGTTTTAATGATTTTTTACCCCCTATATATTCAAATTTCCTTTTTTTATCCCCAACTAAACCCTATGTTAATACAGTATCAGTAAATTTCGTTCCCCAAAATTTGGCTTTTCTATGAAACAATAAAATATTATTATGGTCTTATGAGAAATTCGGGAAGGGCGCTGCAGGCAGGTTTGAAGTTGATACTGCGAGCGCTAATAATTGTTGCCGGAATTTATATTGTCGGTATCCTGGCGCGGTATCTGAGCGACACTCTAGCCGCGTTGGCGTATCTCCCGCTTCTTTTATGGTTAGTCTTTTCAGGCGCGGTTTTGTTTTTCTTCCGCGACCCCACACCAAATGTCCCGGAGGATAAAAATTGCGTCCTATCGCCGGCTTATGGGAGGATAGATGTAATTGAAGAATATACCGAGCCTGAATTTATGAACGGCGCCTGCCGAAGGATTTCAATGTTCCTTTCGCCCCTTGATGTCCATACCCAGAGCGCCCCGGTTTCGGGAAAAATCGCTTTTTTGAAACATAACCCGGGCAAATTCTTTGCGGCTATGAAGACCGATTGCGGATTGCATAACGAAAATGTGCTTATAGGAATTGAAAGCCCGGAGATACCCGGCGGAAAGATGGGCATAAGATTGATTGCCGGCTATCTCGCCCGCAGATGTCTTCCCTGGGTCAAGCCCGGAGACCAGGTCATCCGCGGTGAACGCATCAGCATTATCCAATTCGGCTCCAGATGCGATGTCTATATCCCTTTGCAGATGAAAGTAGTGGTTAACATTGGCGATAAAGTGAAAGGCGGCGAAACTATACTGGCAAAATTATCGTGATCTTTTAATAATTTCAGTTTTTAATTTAAGAAATGGATGCCACTGAAAAAAAAGATTTAAAGAATAGCCAGGACCAGAGCCGGCAGCAGTTAAAAATTTATTTTCTGCCAAACTTAATGACTGCTGGAAATCTGATCTGCGGCTTTGTGGCATTGACAAAGATCGTTGATGCCCGAATGGGTTCCCAAAACTTTAATCAGGATATCAAAATGGCGCTGTTTTTCATTTTGCTCGCCTGCATTTTTGATATCCTTGATGGCCGCGTCGCCCGCTGGGGCGGCAAAGACAGTTCATTCGGGCGCGAGTTTGATTCGCTCGCAGACCTCATCTCCTTTGGAGTCGCTCCGGCGTTTTTAGTTCACAGAATCGTCTTGAAAGATATGTTCATTGATTTTCCTGAAGTCGGTTGGTTCATTGCCTCAATCTATCTGATATGTGGCGCGTTGAGACTCGCGCGCTTTAACTGCCTTTCTGCTATGGGACAGAGCGGCTCAAAGGAGTTCATCGGCTTCCCCATACCGGCTGCCGCAGGACTCGTGGCTTCACTCACTCTGTTTCTTATGTGGTGGGAAGATAAAGGGCTTGAACGAAGCGATTGGCGCTACGCCCTCCTGCCGCTTCTCATCTTCCTCTCAATTATGATGGTGAGCGAAGTTAGATATCCTTCTTTCAAAGCGTTTGACCTCCGCGCAACCCGCGGTTTTACCAAAATGGTCGTCATCATCATCTTTATCGGCGCACTGCTCATTTTGAGAAACAAAATCCTACCAGTCGTGCTCCCATTAATTTTGATCACTTATCTCCTTTACGGCTTTATCCGCAAACGAATATCAACCGAGGTTATCCGACAGATTGAAGAAGAGGACGAAGATGTAGAGGAACAAAAACCTGATAAAACTGAAAACGGCTTAACTTCAGAAAACAAATCAAAACAATACCCCAGCTAATGTCGTATGTTTGAAAACCATCCTTTCGCCCTTGCCGCTTTAACCGGTTTTCTAAGCGGGCTCGTGCTTTCAATACCTGTCGGACCTATCAATCTAACCATCATAAACGAAGGGGCTAAACAGGGATTGAAATGGGCATCCTTGATAGGTTTTGGCGCTGTAATCGCAGAGACTATTTACTGCGCCATCGCCTTTACCGGGTTTGCCTCATTATTTACAGGTGGCTACGTTAAAGCTACAATGGAACTGTTCAGCTTCGTCTTTATGCTTTATTTAGGCGCCAAATTCTTGTTCTCCCGTTCCGTTACAGACTCACTACGGTTCTCGCCAAACAAAACAGGGATTGAAGAAAGTTTTGAAAACAGGGTTCAGGCAAAACTTCATCCGCACACCGCTCTGGGAATAGGCTTGATTCGCGTTCTGGGAAACCCGGGCGTTCTGTTGTTCTGGATAATTCTCGCGACAAATTTCATCTCCAGAGAATGGGTCCCGACAAATACAGCGGGCAAATTTTCCTGCATCGGCGGCGTTATCCTCGGAACAGGCGCCTGGTATCTCTTCCTCGCCTGGGTAAGCTCAAAAGGCCATCGCAAACTTGATGAACGCGCCCTCCTGCGGCTGGAAAGAGTTTCAGGCGTCGTATTGCTCGTTCTCGCCCTCCTCCACGGTATCCATATCACCTACCAACTATACAAAGCCCAGACAGTCTTTAAATTCACCCCACGCAAATAGCCTGAAAGACTACCATTTTAATCCAAATCCATATTCTTTAACCCCAAAATCCTGCACTGCCCCCTACAACCCCGAATTGATTTTTTCCCCATCAACTGCGCGGCACAATCTCAACCGAAGCCCGATTTTTAACCACCATCCCGGCAGGCAAAATCCCCCGCCAATTCACGCACGGATAAATTACCGTGTCTCTCCCGATAATGCTGCCCGGGTTAAGCACCGCATTACACCCCACCTGCGCGTTGTCCCCGATTAACGCGCCAAACTTCCTCAACCCGGTGTCTATCTTTTTGCCATCAATCTCTATAATAATATTGCCTTTGACCAGTTTTACATTGGATATCTTAACCCCCGCCCCAAGATGCGCCCTGTATCCAAGAATTGAATCGCCAACATAATTGAAATGCGGCACCTCGCACCTGTTGAAAAGAATAGAATTCTTAATTTCGCAAGAGTTCCCAATAACACAACCATCCCCGATCACCACATTTTCCCGGATATACGCATTGTGTCTTATCTGACAATTAGAACCGATAATCGCAGGACCTTTAATCATCGCTCCATCTTCAACAACAGTCCCCTTCCCGATAAATACCTGCTCGCCAATGTAAGCTACACCTTCACAAATATTGTTCAGCTCGGGTTTCACATTTGCAACAATATACTCCCCCAGCCGCTTCAACGCGTCCCACGCATACTCGCACCCGCGAAATATCTCCGAATGCTCGGTCTCCTTTAAATTAAATAAATCTTCCGCTCTAAACATAGCTGGCTTAATTTAGCCATAATCTCGTAAAATTAAAAAGAAAAAATTCCCAACAATTCTCAGCGCATTCAGATTAAATATTTTACTAAACAAATCCGTCTGTAATTATATTGTTAAATCTATGCGTTTTGCTAAATTGCTTTTGAAACTTACAATTGCCCCTTTAATCGCGGCGTCCATCCCGGGATCAGCCGTCCTTTCCGCCGCCGCCGACGACTTCCCCGCGCCGCCTGCGCAAATCTCCCGCGCGGAACGTAAACCAGTCCCATTTACAAACGTCAAAATTACAGATAATTTCTGGGCTCCAAAACAAAAAATCTACCGCGAACGTTCAATCCAGCACTCCTGGCAATATGTCCAGAAAGAAATTGAAGACAACGAAATCGCCGCAGGCTGGAAAAACATACAGCGCGGCAAAGATACCCCGTGGAACCAGGCAAACCTCCACAAACTCCTTGAAACCTGCGCCTACGCCCTCGGTCAGGAAAATAACCCCGAACTAAACAAAAAAGTTGATTACATAATCTCCGCCATCGCCGCCGCTCAACAGCCAGACGGTTACGTCAACGCCCTTATCACCGTAAGAAAAATGACACCCTGGGCAAACCTTGATGGGCAGCACGACGGATATGTCGCCGGCCATCTCATAGAAGCCGCCGTCGCCCACTACCTCTCAACCGGCAAAACAAACTTCCTCAACATCGCAAAAAAACTCGCCGACCACATCTATAACTACTTTATCCTCCAAAATCACGAAGGCGTCTGCGGACATAGCGAACTTGAACTCGCCCTCGTCAGACTTTACCGAGTAACCGGCGAAAAACGTTACCTTGAGCTTTCCCTGAACTGGATAGAGCGCCGCGGCAAACCCTGGAAATACTCCTCCACAACCCCCCGCAGTTATTTTATGGACCACCTGCCCGCCCGACAACTAACCGAAATTACAGGCCACGCCGTAAGGGCTATATTCTACGCCACCGGTATCGCAGACACAGCCATTGAACTGAACGACAACGAGTTAAAAGAAACCGCCCGCCGCCTGTTCGCAAGCGCCACAAAAAGAAAAATGTACATCACGGGCGGCGTAGGCTCCCAAAAAGAAGATGAAGGATTCGGACCGGATTTCTTCCTCCCAAACCGAGACGGCTACGCCGAGTCCTGCGCCGCCTGCGGTCTGATCAATTTCGCCTTCAGCATCTTCCAGATGGACGGCAATGCCTCATCCATTGATATCCTTGAACGCGCGCTCTATAACGCGCTACTCCACGGCATTTCTCTGGACGCCACTAACTTCTACTACACAAACCCTCTTACCGACGAAAACCACCTCCGCGATAATTGCTGGGTCTGCTGCCCCCCAAACATCCTGCGAACATTGCTCCGATTCCAGGAATATATCTACGCCTACTCCGACAACTCAATCTACGTAAACCTCTACATCGGCAGCAATGCAAAGATTGCCCTTAATAATAACAAAATCCTCATTACCCAGACAACCGATTACCCCTGGAACGGCAGGATTAACCTCACCCTTACCCCAGAAACAGAAAAAACCTTCACACTGAAATTAAGAATCCCGGGTTGGGCGCGCTCCTATGACCTAAAACTTAATGGAACCCCACTAAAAGAAAAAACTCAACCCGACGGCTATCTGTGGCTAACCCGAAAATGGAAAAACCAAACCAATACAATTGAAATTGACTTCCCACTTCCGGTAGAACGAATCGTTGCTCATCCAAACGTCAAAAATAACGAAAATCGCGTCGCTATCCAACGCGGTCCCATTGTTTATGGCTTTGAATCAATTGACAACCCGGGCGACGTCTCACACATTACACTCGCAAAAGAACCAGACTTCCAGACTTCATTTAGAGAAAATTTACTAAACGGCGTAACCGTTATTATCGCGAAAAAGGCTGACGGCGGCAATTGCTTTGCAATCCCATTCTACGCCCTCGCCAATAGAGGAAAATCAAAACAAATCGTATGGGTCTATCAACAGGACCTTAAACGTCCACTCACAGGTTGGGAAAACGCCCTTTACCAGCCGATCGTGAATTAACAACCAAACACTATTTTAATTTTGAGTCGCGCAAATTCCGCCTCTGTAATCTATTGCTGCTCAAATACTTATCAACTCTATCCTTGAAATTATCCCCGATTACTTTAAAATTTTTGTTTAACTTTTAGTAGTTTTATATTAACTTTTAGTAGTTTAGTTAAATAAAACTTAACATTGGAATTGAAATATGCCATTAACGACAACAACACAATTGTTCGCAAAGGCGTTAAAAGGAAAATACGCCATCGGCGCGTTTAACGTCAATAATATGGAACTTGTCCAGGCAATCGTTGAAGCCTGCGAAGAGGAAAAATCACCGCTTATCCTACAAATTTCAAAAGGTGCGCGGAGTTATGCAAACCCGGTCTACCTGAAAAAACTCATTGAAGCCGCAGTTAGTCTCTCTAACATCCCCATCGCCGTCCACCTTGACCATGGCGACAGTTTTGAACTGTGCAAAGAATGTATTGACGAGGGATTCACCAGCGTAATGATTGACGCAAGCCACGAACCATTTGAAAAAAATGTGGAAATCTGCCGCAAAGTCGTTGAATACGCCCACAAACACAACTGCGTCGTTGAAGGCGAATTAGGCAAACTCGTCGGCGCCCAATTTGACGCAGGCGAAGAAGGCGGTCAACACTCTATGAAAGGCGTTTATACCGACCCCGAAGAAGCAGTCAGATTCGTCAAAGAATCCGGTGTAGACTCCCTGGCAGTCGCTATCGGCAACTCCCACGGCGCCTACAAATTTAAAGGCTCTCAACGACTTGATATGGATAGACTCCGCGCAATTAAAAAAGCCCTCAAAGACGCAGGGCTCGGTGATTATCCGCTCGTCCTCCACGGCGCTTCAAGCGTCCCGGCTGACCTCGTCGCCGAAATAAATAAATACGGCGGCAAAATTGTTGATGCCGCAGGCGTGCCTGAAGAAGATATTCAGGAGGCGCGCCGAAACGGCGTAACCAAGGTCAACATCGACACAGACCTGCGCCTCGCTATGACCGCAGGTATCAGAAAAGTCTTCTTTGAAAATCCTTCGGAATTTGACCCGCGCAAATACCTCGGTCCGGCGCGCAAAAAGGTAAAGGAATTAGTCCGTCACAAAGTTCGCGATGTGCTCGGCTGCGGTGGCCACGCTTTTGATTAATTGCCAACCATTATTTCTATGAAAATCGGCGCGGATTCACCGCGCCGATTCTTTTTATATCACCACCCAAAAATATTTACTCATACCCATCTCACACCTGCATAATTTTAAAACCCCGTAATTAACCAAAATTATTAGCCTCGCGGTCTGCAATTTTATTTACAAATTATGGAGTGCGGTGTTAAGTGAGCAAACGCGAACGCAACACCGCTTTGTGACAT
>JBAMMJ010000210.1:0-3208 GCA_039793825.1 Verrucomicrobiota bacterium
TTATTTTTTTGATTATCTGACATCTGGTATCAAAAAGCGGTGGCGTTGCCACCGCATTCCAAAGTGGTGCGGCTATTTCGTAGCCTTATCACAATACTCCAAAGCGGCGCGTCCGCTTTTACTAATACGAATTTTTCTATTTACCTTCAATCAATCTCGGTCGTTGAGCAACAGGATGAACCGCTCCGAATTTTTCATTTATAATTTTAAGAACCTCGGTTTGCTTTTTGAGAAATATTTCTCTGGTCACAGGGAGGTTGTTGGTAGCAATAATCTGTTTGTCCGCTTTAAAATTAAATGTAAATGCGTAGTTGTTGCTGACGGAGTTGCCGAAGGCGAGGTTCTTTTTTTGTCCAACTGTAATCCATGGTTTTGCCACGCCACCCCAGCGGCTGTAGCAAACGTTGTCCACAATTAACGAGTGCTGAGCATCTCCGAGCGTAATTCCGTGCCAGTGATTCACACAGACAACGTTGTCCTGAATTCTAAAATTTACCAGCGGTCCGTCAAAAAAACCGATTCCCTGCATCTGGTTTGGAAACGGCAGGTCGTCTCGTTCTCGTTCAATAATGATGTTACCGATGACCGAGACGTCCCTGATTGTCCCTGTGCCCACGTTAAACAGAAAAGCCTGCATTCCGTCGTCGTGGTTATCATCGCCATCTTTCGCACTCACGAACACATTTTTCACAACATTATAACGGACAATCTGACCATCTTTGGTGACTCGTATTCCGTCTGCTGAAAAATTCTCAACCACATTGCCTTCGCAAATCGCCTTCGTGGCGCAAAGCTCAATCCCGAACCGGGTGTTTAATACGTAATTATTCCGCGCAATGTGTCCGGAGCCGTGACGTCCGAGCCAGATGCCGTTTCGCGCGTTAATCCAGTCTTTTGCTGTCCATTTAGAAGAATCCAGTTCGGTAAATATAAAACAATCTTCCACAACGAGATTTGAACTAAGGTCGCCGTTGCCTTCGCCGAGCATAACAAGACAACGAGGTAAACGGTCCAGCGGTTGCAGGGAAAGAGACGGTGAAACCGTAAGTCCTTTTATTATCCAGTTTTTCCCTTCACCTATTTCTATCCAACCGACCGCTGGTTTGTGTCCCTGTTCAGCGGCTATGGTTATCGGTTTTTCATTATAGCCGGTTCGTATTTTAATGACGCCGTGCCAACCTGAACGCAGCAGTATTGTATCGCCAGCCTTGACTGGCGCGTTGCTGTTAATAATATTGCCGCGAGAATCAACAGATTGTATTAATCGGGAAGAAATGACATCTTCAATCTTCCCCCATGGTTTTTCCTTGCCCCCATCGTTTTTAATATTGCCAGATATTGGGTCGCAATAAAATGTTTTACCATTTAATAATAAGCAACTTAAAAGAATAAAAACTAAAACCTGTCCAATTGTTTTCATATAGCCAAGTATAGGGAGTAAGAACTTTTCAAGTCAAAAATTCAATTTCTTAAAGAGTCATTAATGTGAAAAAGCAAATGGATATAAATTGAAAATTTATTCTTCACCAATAAAAAATCAAAGCGCCACGGGCAATCTTACTGGAATACCACACTGAGCAAGGTATTCTTTTACCTGTCCGACGGTGTATTCGCCAAAATGGAAAATACTTGCGGCGAGTACTGCGTCGGCTTTCCCCTCAATTAAAACTTCTGCCATATGTTCAAGTTTTCCCGCGCCACCGCTTGCGACAACAGGCACGTTGACGGCTTCGCTTATAAGGCGGGTAATCTCAATATCAAAACCGGCTTTAGTGCCATCGGCGTCTATGCTGTTTAAGACTATCTCGCCGGCGCCCAGGTCAACGGCTCGTTTTGCCCATTCAAGGGCATCCATTCCAGTTGCCTTTCTGCCGCCGTGCGAGAAAACCTCCCACCTTCCGGGCGCAACCCGTTTAACATCCATTGAAACCACAATGCACTGGCTGCCGAATTTTTCCGCTCCTGCGCGAATGAGGTCCGGATTCGCAATTGCCGCCGTGTTGATACTCACCTTGTCCGCGCCGGCTTTGAGCATAACATTCATATCTTCAACTGTGCGGATGCCGCCGCCGACCGTAAGTGGCATAAAACAATACGTTGCGCTCCGTTCAATTACATCCACCATCGTCGCCCTGCCGTGAGCGCTGGCTGTGATGTCAAAAAAGACCATTTCATCGGCACCCTGTTCATTGTAGCGAATCGCTAACTCCACAGGATCGCCAACGTTGCGGAGTTCGCCCGCCTCGGCGCGACCGAACTTTACACCCCGCGTGACCTTTCCATCGTGCACATCAAGGCAAGGTATTACACGTTTTGCAAGCATACAGATAATTATATCTATATTTCATTAAAGATAAACCGTTAATTAGAGCGGTCTTTTTGTAAATCAAGAAAAACGGTAAAATACCGGACTGACTTTGTGGGGTTGAGAAAATCACAGCAAAGCAAACCAGAATTCATTTATGAATTTTGCTTTTTCATAAAATAAGGTATATTTATCTCACTATGGCGAGAACTTATTCAACTATGCTTGAACTCGGAACGCCGGCGCCAGATTTTACCTTGCCGGATTTCAATGGCAGAATGTATTCATTAAAAGACTTCCATACCGCACCTGCGTTGCTGGTTATGTTTATATGCAACCACTGCCCTTACGTGAAACACATCCAGAGCGAACTTGTCAAATTCTGCAAAGAATATCAATCGCGCGGTGTCGCAATAGTTGGAATAAACTCAAATGATTATAAAGCCTACCCAGAAGATAGTCCTGAAAAAATGGCTGAAGTAGCGCGGTCTTTTGGTTATACATTTCCCTATTTAATAGATGAAACCCAGCAGATTGCAAAGGCATACAAAGCTGCGTGTACACCGGATTTCTTTCTGTTTGATGGCTCGCGTCGGCTCTATTATCGTGGGCAGTTTGATGATAGCCGTCCAAAGGTTGATAATCCACTTCCTGTTACGGGAAAAGATTTAAGACAGGCAATTGAATCTCTCCTTGCGGGAAAGCCCGCTCCTGAAAATCAGAAACCGAGTATGGGTTGCAATATTAAGTGGAAACCGGGCAACGAGCCTGATTATTTTAATATCTGAATTGGTTTAAGATTTAGAAAGAACAAAAAGCGAACGAACTGGAACAACAATTCATATCATTGCTTTTCCGATATTCCTCTTGTTGACTCAATCATTTCATCAATCTGATGGAGTT
>JBAMMJ010000210.1:3218-17184 GCA_039793825.1 Verrucomicrobiota bacterium
GATGGAGTTTGAACCTGACGCAAAGGATATAAGGTTGTTCTCCTTTATCCCAGTGCCCGTAGGTCACTAAAACAAAAGTCCCATCCGCAAGGACCTCAACCCCCGGGTAAGCACAATCCCAATTATGAAGATTATCTTTTAATCTTACAAGACATTGACCCAAACCGCCGCTTTTTAAGTCCGCATAACTACCTACCCACGCGACCCAATCTCCCTCGTAATCATCCTGAATCTTTGCAGGTGATTTTTTCCTGAACGAGATTAACAATCTGCCATCCGGAGCGTATTTAGCCGTATGACGGTCCCCTGTCAAAATTGATGGCAACTCGGCTGGTTGAGTAAAGGTTTTACCTTCATCGGTTGAAAAAATTATATGTGAATTTTTTCTTCGCGCATTTTCTCGCAATAACACAGCAATTTCTTTTCCATCAGGAGAGCGGATTGCGCCGGGTTCGCAAAGATGAATCTGGCTTGATTGGAAGATAATCTCTGGCTTTGACCAGGAAAGTCCTCCGTCATAAGAAAAGGTTTTTAGCAATGTCATAACCATTGGTTTTTGGACTCTTGATTCTGAACTAAGATAGCGTCCGTCATCATGAAATAAACCAATATAACCACCTGCTTGATTCAGCGGCAATACGCTTCCCATAACTACAATGCCGCCCCAATCGCCTGCCTGTTTCAATTCGCTCCAGCTGGTGCCGTCGTCTTCAGAAATAGAAAACCTTGCCGGATAAAGTCCTGACCAGAGGATAAGTCTTTTTTTGCCCTCAGCCGATATAACTCTATGAATCGTTGGCGTCTCTTTGCTTGTTTCCCAGGATTTCGGTGTTGGCAACCGCTCGCTCCAGGTTAGTCCGCCATCAACACTCTTCTTATATACAATTGCGCCCCGTCCGTGTCCTTTGGGATAAACGCATAGAATTGTCTTACCATCCTCAAGCAAACAGGTTGACGGATGTCCTAAATACTGTCCGGGTTCGCGGTCTATAATAACCTGTAATTCACGCCTGTCGTTGAAGTCTATGCGAACTATCGCAAACAAATTCAGCGAAAACAACCAGACGATGAATAAAGACCAAACATTTAAATTGGACAAATTCATAAACGAACTCTAATGGTGTTTATATTTACTGGTCAATTGCAATTAATCTTATATAGTTGCTAATTATTAATATTTAAGGTTATAATAAATAAATAATGGAAAAAACTAAGGTGGCAGGAAAAGTCTGGTTATTTCTGGTGGTGGGGGTATTAATCACCGTCGGATTGCTTCTGCTTTTTACCCGAACATCAACTTTATTTCGCCCCTACTATGAAATCACTATGCGAACAAGGTTCATTGGCGAATTAAAACCCGGGGCAAGCGTTCTGATGAGCGGGATTCAGGTTGGCAATGTAAAAACTATTAAACTTGAACCGGACTTAAGCCAAGCCATTGTCAAAATAAGAATTTTAGACACCTACAAAATCAAAAACAATTCCAGGTTCACCATTGAACAACGCGGATTTTTGGGGGAACAATATGTGGCAGTATATCCGGCGAGGGGCGGTGAAGAATTTTTAAAAGATGGCGACTGGGTAGATAGCGCAGAGATAATTGATTTTCTTCAGGCAGCAAGATTAACGCGCGGCATGGTTAACCGTATTGAAGAGACCGCAAGCAAACTCAAACACACGGTCACGCGTTCAGAGTTATTAATAAACACAAACACACTCCAGAAAGGCGAAAAAATTGGGAATAATTTCAGCGATACGATAAATGGCGTATCAACAGTTTTTAATAAAATTACAAATCTGGTAGAATTAAATCGTCCTTATGTTGGAAATGTGAGTTCAAACATTGAAAATATTGAGATGGAATGGACGAATCTTGTTGCAAAATACTCCATTTTTACAAATAGAATTATTAACCTGACAGAAACGAACAAATCCTGCTGGGAGACTATTAAATCCAATGTTGAGTCTGCAAAGTTGATATCAAAAAATATAAGTCTGGAAAAATCTGACAGTGAAAAAACCACTGACATCAGCGCGTTGAACCTAAAAATAACACGGCTGCTAAAAGGTCTTGAAAAAGCCAACAAATTTAGCAGTAATTTGAATTCGCGCGGTATTGTTGGGGCGATAAAAGACAAAGAATAATGAAACCGAAATTAACATTCAAAGGTTAGCCAGATATGGTCATCGCGATTGCCGAAAAGACAAAAGAAATCATATACGAGAATTTGCGCGGGCTTGGCGGTATTGCCCTGCTTGCTGTGGAATTTTTGCGTTCCGTTATAACTCAGAAAATCGGATGGCGCGAACTTGTTTACCAGATTTATTTTATCGGTGTTAAGTCTCAATCTGTTGTGCTTGTTACCGGCGCATTTACCGGGATGGTGTTGTGCGCGCAGACATTTTTTCAATTTCATAAAGTAAAAATGGATACGGCAACGCTTGCGGTAGTCAGTGTTTCTATGTGCGCGGAACTCGGACCGGTGTTAAGCGGGCTTATGGTTGCCGGCAGAGTAGGCGCTGCTATGGCTGCGGAACTTGGGACTATGCGAGTGACCGAACAGATTGACGCTTTAAGAACCCTCGCAACACACCCTGTGGATTATCTTGTCGTCCCAAGAATTGTGGCAACAACTATTGCGCTGCCGTTATTAACCGCAGAAGCCATTGCTATCGGCATAGTCGCAGGATATATCGTCGGAGTTTACCTGATGGGCATTGACCCGGCATATTCCTGGCATAATATGGTCAGATACACGAGCACAGCCGATGTGCTTACCGGCATAATAAAGGCGTTTATTTTCGGCGGAATGGTGTCTCTAATCGGTTGTTATAAAGGTATGACCTGCCGTGAAGGCGCCGAGGGCGTTGGAAGAGCCACCACAGAAGCCGTTGTTTTTAGTTCTATAACAATACTTATCAGCAACTTTTTCCTTACGCTCGTCTTGAATAAAATTCTTACCTGAGAATGATTGAAACACAAAACATAACAAAATCGTTCGGGCGTCAACGTGTGCTTGATGGTATTAGTATCAAGATTGAACGCGGGGAATCTGTTGCAATTATTGGTAGAAGCGGCTGCGGCAAAAGCGTTTTGCTTAAAACAATTATCGGTCTAATACAACCTGATAGCGGGAAGGTAATAATAGATGGAGAGGACATCACAGGTTTAAATGAACGCCAATTGATAAAAGTAAGGCGCAAATTTGGTATGTTGTTTCAGAGCGCAGCGTTGTTTGATTCTATGAATGTCTTTGAGAATATTGCCTTTCCACTGAGACGCGAAGGTCGCTGGAGCGAAGAAGAAATCAAAAAGAAAGTGGCTACCGCGCTTGAAATGGTTGAATTGCCGGGTGTGGAGTCAAAAATGCCGTCAGAACTTTCTGGCGGAATGCGTAAACGGGTTGGGCTTGCCCGCGCTATCGTTTACCAACCGGAGATTATCCTTTATGACGAACCAACAACCGGTCTGGACCCGGTTGTTTCCGATAGCATTGATAAATTAATACTTAGAATTTGCGAAAAGCTAAATGTAACCACTGTAGTTGTGACACACGATATGCGCAGCGTTAAAAGGGTGAGCAAAAAAATATTTATGTTGCACAGGGGCAAAGTTCACGCCACTGGAACGCCGGAGGAGATTTTTAATTCAACCGATCCTGTTGTGCGGCAATTCGTCAACGGAGAATCAGACCCAAAAGAGGTGTTATTTTTATGAGCAAGGAACGATTTGAACTTAAAGTAGGCATCTTCGTCTTTATCGGGTTAATAATGATGGCTGCTCTGATGGTCAGTTTCAGCAAAGGAACATTATTCTTAAAACGGACATACGAGGTGTTCCTCAAAACATCAAATGTTGGCGGCATAAAAACGCGCGCCTCTGTTTTGATGTCAGGCGTGCCGGTCGGCTATGTTGAAGGGGTAAAACTGACCGAAGATAATTTAAATGTCCTGATTAAACTAAAATTATACGAGCAATTCAAAATTAGAAAAGGTTCGCGGTTTGTAATTGAACAATCAGGATTTTTGGGCGACCAGTATATTGCAATTTATCCAACAAATGCAGGCGATTATATCGTTTCGGGCGCAGTTATTGATTGTGAAGAGCCATTCAACCTGCAAGAAACCGCGCGCGCGGCGGCTATGTTTATAAAACGGGTTGAAGAATCTATCGCAAAGGCGAATAAAATGATTGAAAAGATTGATGTCAAGCTCCTAACAGACCAGAATTTCTCTAATATTTCATATTCCCTTGATAATTTAAGCCGGTTTTCAGAATCTACTGCTGTAACCGTCAAAGAGGTTGAATCATTGTTGAAAACAAATATACTCCCGGTGAGTCTGATAATCAGCAACCTGACGCACATCTCCACCAACCTGGTGCTGTTTCTAAACGAGTTGAACGAACTGGCTGCGCAATTAAATTATACCTTGTCAACAAACGAAGAAAATATCACACTTGCATTGAAAAACGCCGCGATTGCCACTGGAGACTTTACAAACCTTCTCTGGCAATTGCAAAGCGGTAAAGGACTTGCAACGGCGTTGCTTAAAGACGAAGGTTTAAAGCAGGACATTGGCGAAATTTTAAAAAATATGGACAGTTTATCTGCCAACTTGAGTATAGCAAGCAGCAATCTGAACAGGTTCGGGCTGTGGTGGATGTTATGGAAACCAAAATATCCAAAAACAAACCAGCCACCAGCCGAACCAGTTATTCCATCGCGTCCGCTTAACCCAATGCCAAGACGGGAGTTTTAACTTATGTCTGTATGGATAATAAGAATATTTTTCCTGTCGCTATGCACGTTAGCCGGTTATGCGGTAAGCCAGTCTTCTGAACTCGGTCTTATTGAAAGTGGCTGGCAGGGTATCTTGCTCGGATTCGGTTTTGGCGGGCTTCTTATTGCTATTGACGAAATGGTAAAAGGCTTTTCATTAAGGGCATTTTCAGCGGCGACATTCGGCCTTTTTTTAGGCACATTCATAGCGTGGCTTATAGATAATTCAGGACTTTTTGCCTATGTGGAAGAAAAGGCGATAATGTGGGTCATACGGCTGGGGCTATTCCTCGGGTTTGGTTATCTTGGAATGGTGTTGGCGTTGCGCAGCAATAAAGAAGATTTTTCCCTTATTATCCCTTACGTGCGGTTTATGTCCCAAAACCAACCAGACATTCACATTCTTCTTGATACCAGCGCAATCATAGATGGACGAGTCGCTGACCTGATTGATGCAAACCTGATTGAAGGAATTATCATTATGCCGCGATTTATCCTGAAAGAACTACAATCGCTTGCCGATTCGCCAAATACGTTAAAAAGCGAACGCGGCAGACGCGGCATTGAAATCCTCAACCGAATTAGAAATAACCCCCGCATTGATGTAAGAATCCATGAAGGCGATTTCCCTGAAGAAAAGAGCGTTGACGCAAAATTGATTCATTTGGCAAAGAACCTGAACGCAAAGATTTTCACAACAGATTATAACCTTTCGGAATTCGCAAAATTGCAGTCGGTATCCTGCGTGAATTTAAATGATGTTACAAGAATGTTAAAACCAACCATTATCCCTGGCGACATTATGAAACTAAAAATTGTCCGCAAAGGCGAAAAATATGGACAGGGGATTGCCTACCTGGACGATGGAACAATGGTCGTTGTCAATAATGGACAGGATTATATCGGCAACACCGTAAAGGTGGAAATTCAGAAAGTCGTTCAAACAGGCGCAGGAGTGATAATATTTGGCGATATCAAGGAATCCTGAACCTCAGACTTATTATTACAGGGCGCGCAAGAATCCTCTGGGGGAATGACTAAACAAAAATTAAGTCTGCTCCTACACAATGGAAAAACCGCGCTTATCAAATTCCTTAATCGCAAACCTGTATTCATTTACAAGCTGCTCCACAACATTATTGCTTTTAAATTCACCAGGCAACACCCCAAATGTATAGGTTTCAATCTCAAAGTGCGAACACAATCCGGGATTTACTTTAAGCTCATCCATTACAGATTCAATATGAAACCCGGTTGCCCGGAGCGGATGTTGAGGCTTTGAATAAATCGGGATGTGAAAATGAATACGCCATTCTTCAGAATTTAGACCTGGGTTCTCAAGCGCAAGGCTAATCGCATAATTCAGGTCTTTAAACCTGATTAACGAACCGTTCTTCATTTTAATTATGGTTTGATGGAGATACCTTTTCTCGCAATAGGATTCAAGATACTTAACATCGCAATCTTCCGGAAATACAGAAATCGCGTTAGATAGATGAACCTTGGATATTTTTATCCCTGAGTTGGCGAGTAATCTGAACGAATCCTTTGCCTCCTCATATTCAACCGCCATATGGCAACAATCATAATTTATTCCGAGAAATCTGTTTATTCGTTCATCATTGCGATAGGCGCTTTTTAACTCATTAAAGAAATCAACAAACTCCTGCGTTGTTTCAACATATCCAAATGGTTCAGGTTCAATACCTAAATGCAAATAGCGCCTCTTTTTTGCAGATACCATCTCAATGTGCTCAATACACCGATACAAATTTTTGCCTGCCTGTTTTATCAGGTCCGATGCAGGTTCAAATCCTTTAAAAGAAATCGGCATTGTGCTCACGCTGCCCTCGCAATTTTCCGGGAGAATTTCCGCAAGAATATCAAACAACAATTTTGTGTATTCAAGCCGCTCCTGACTTGACCAATCCGGAAGGAACACTTTTTCTTTTACACTTTCGCCGTGAAAGTCGCCATAAGGAAAGCCGTTAATCGTAAATACATAACAGTTGTTTGAGTCCAACCACTTTTTAAAATTCAACAAATTAGTTGAGTTGCGCAGTTGGTGCGCCGCTTTTGCGCTCAATCTTAACCCAATCCCAAACAGTCTTGTACCGGCAATTTCATTTCGGACAGCCAAAGTATATTTGTTAAGCGAATTAAAGGTCTCATCCCAACTCTCCGCGGGGTGGATATTCGTGGAATATCCAAGATGAAAATTCGGATTGATTCTCATTAAATCAGGTCCTTCTATTTAACATTCAGTTTAAACTTTGGAGACTGAGAGAAAAAAGCAAACGGATTTTTAAAAATAAGTTCATCAATAATCTCTTCGCTGTATCCTCGCTGGCGCATCTCCAGAGCAGTATATGGTATTGCCAGCGGAACGCTGTTTCCCCAGTCGCACGCGCTGTCTATCCAGATTCTCTCGGTTCCGTATATTTCAACAATATCAATCGCCCGCGCGCTTGTGCACTTTGTTTGAGGATACAGAGTCAATCCACACCAGAATCCGCAATCAAGAGCAAGTTTTACGGTGTGTTCTTCGCAATGGTCTATAATAACCTTTTCGGGTTTAATTTTACTTTGATTCTTAATTGCGTCTATGGTCAGGCGCGTCCCTTTTAATTTGTCTTCAAGGTGTGGCGTATGAACAAGGACGAGCGTCTGGTATTTAGCAGCCAGTTCAAGATGCATCTCAAGCACCTTTAACTCGTTTTTTGTGTTTCGGTTCAATCCGATCTCGCCAATCCCAAGCACATTCTCCCTGTCAATAAATTCCGGAATAATTGAAATCACCTCTTCGGCAAGCTTTATATCTTCGGCTTCTTTTGGATTTATGCATAGCCAACAATAATGCGCGATCCCATATTTTGCCGCGCGCGAAGGTTCAAATTTGGTAATCTGATGAAAATAATCCTTGAACCCATCCGCCGAACATCTATCAAATCCAGCCCAGAACGCCGGCTCACTGATAGCAACACAGCCGGAAGCAGCCATTTTCAGATAATCATCGGTAACCCTGCTGACCATATGGGCGTGCGGTTCTATGTATCTCATAATTTAGCCTTTTAATATTTCTAAAATTTATTACTTATTCTGAAAAGGTCCTGGATTATAAGCCCCTGCGGCAGATTTTGAATCCGAACGCTCTATTGGTTCGCTCGTCGGGTCGCTAAATAACTCAAGCAACCTCTTTGCGCGTTCAGGTTTATCTTTTCCAAGTTCCTCCAATGCCTTTTTAAAAGCAGCAATTCTAAAATCTTCCTCCCCATAGGATCTATCCACTCTGTCCAGAAACGCCGCAATCTCAATCAACTGATGCCGCGCGCTTAAAAAGTATAAATCCAAAACTTGTTTTTTAGTCATAGAAAATAATTTAACATTTTAACACATTTTAACAATCAAAACTATTTCTAATAATAACCAGGTATTTTAAAAAACAATATTGAAAAATTAAATTATATAAGGCTAAATAAAGACAATGGAAATTGCTAAGGATGCTAAAATCTACATCGCAGGTCATACCGGTCTTGTCGGCTCGGCTTTAATGCGCGAACTCAGACGACAGGGTTTTAACAACATTGTTGGCAAAACCCGAGATGAATTAAACCTTCTTGATACAAAAGCGGTAAATGATTTCTTTGAAAAGGAACGTCCAGAATATCTCTTTTTAGCTGCCGCAAAAGTCGGAGGAATTCTGGCAAATAGCAGCTATCCTGTGGATTTTCTTCAGGATAATTTGAAAATTGAACTCAATCTTATTGAAGCCGCCTACCGGTACAAAGTTAAAAAACTGTTATTTCTCGGTAGTTCCTGCATTTACCCCAAATACGCGCCCCAACCGATGAAAGAAGAATACCTTCTAACCGGCACGTTAGAACCAACAAATGAATGGTACTCAATTGCAAAAATAGCAGGAATTAAACTTTGTCAGGCATATCGGAGACAATATGGATGCAATTTTATCAGCGTTATGCCGACCAATCTTTACGGACCGAACGACAACTATCATCCGCTGGACTCACACGTCCTGCCGGCAATGATTAGACGATTTTATGAAGCAAAACAATCAGGAGCAACTTCAGTCACCTGCTGGGGCACCGGTACCCCGCGTAGAGAATTCCTTTATGTTGACGACCTTGCAAACGCCTGCGTATTTTTGATGAATAATTACAACAATGAACAGATAATCAATATCGGTTGCGGCTACGACATAACAATAAAGGAATTAAGCGAGCTTGTTGCTGAGATCGTCGGATTTAAAGGCGAAATCAAATGGGATACTTCAAAGCCAGACGGAACGCCGCGAAAATTACTGGATTGCTCAAAAATGTTTTCTATGGGATGGCGACCAAAATATGATTTAAAAACCGGCATCCGTCTTGCGTATGAAGATTTTTTACAAAGGTTCAAATCCGGCGCGTTTGAAGCCGGAAGGTTTTAACGGCTCTTCGGTGCAAAACCGATGTTCCTGCCACACATTTTGACTTTTTTATTATCAAATTCGTGGTATCATTGTCTTATGAAGATAACCGACATTTTGCAAGCGGAACATTCGGTGTTTCACAACCTCTTTGACCACATTGAAAAGGCGGCGCCTAAACTAAAAACACTTGCAGAGGTTAAAACAATGGCTTCTTTAATGGAATCTATGCTCAACGCCCACGGCAAAGTTGAGGATGAACTGGTGAGCCTACCACTTGAACATTATCTTGCGCACATCGGACAATTAGAAAAATTTCATTATGAACACAACGAAATAGACCGAAATTTAAAAACCATACAAAACTCAAACAATGTCCGCGAAGCCCGAAAATTACTTCTCAACGCTGTAATTTATTGCCGACAACATTTTGACAACGAAGAGAGAAATTTCTTCCCGCTTGCTGAAAAGTTTCTAAAAGCCACAACCCTTGAATCGCTCGGCAAAACCTATCTTGAAAAACGTAAAGAAATAATCGCTGATTAAATTGAAATATCGGTTTACTATTTGAAAACCAATTCCAATCAGAAGTTATTCCATCCGCTCCGCTATTTTTGAAAATCAATCAATTCTAACACAGTAAAACTTAATAAAAGTTCTGTTAGTGTCCAAAAATACAACCTTTTCCGAATTAAAAAGTCCAGTAGCCACTGTCTGCCAGGAATCTATCGGCTGTGCAAGATTGCTCGTTGAAAGGAGAGCAAATCCCCGTCCACTTATTCCCGTGAATTCCAACCTGATGCCATTGGGGGTTTGTTGTATAGTTCCAATTTTTGGCGCATAATCGCCGTAGAAAAATGTTGCCGTTGCCACAGCGTCTTTATCGGTTCGCAATCTTATCCAATGCGCCGAATATCCTTGCGGGAAGAGGTGTCTAATTTTTTTCCCGGGCGGAACAGTAAACCGTCCATATTCAGACCAGGCGTCATCCGCGGCAAAATCAACTTCCACAATAAAAGTCACGATTTCTTCGGACTTATGCGAAAGTTCCATCGCCTTTTCATCAAATCCATAAAAAAGAAAAGGATCGCTCGGAACACCGGCAGTCACCGGGGTATCCTTCCACACCCCACCTATGCCGCCCGGCTTTCCCATCTGCCACAAGTCGTCCACATTGCCAAATTAGAGCGCTGCTTTTCCATCATCGGACTTAAAAATATGACCGTCCTGTTGGGCATCAGCCTTGACGCCTGTCATCACTAAAAGCCCTCGCCAGGAGGCATAATCACTTATATGTTTGTTATGAGAACAGATCGGGCGCAATCTTCTAAACCCGCCGGCATCGGTCTTTGGAACCTCATAAAAAATCCCAAATGCCTGAAATAGATTTCGTTCAGTGACAACCTCGCGTAAACCTCTTGGAAATCCTGTTGCAAAACCCGAATCAAAATTGGTTCCGTTTTTCGGCAGGCGGAACTTTAATCCCCCAACAGTGTAAATCGCAGACGCCGCGTCAACGGCAACCTCTGCCTGGCTGAGTGAATAATTAGTTCTCAACACACTTTCAGACGCTGGATTATTCGTGGCTTTTAATTGCAACGAACCATCAATCTCATAATACGCCGAAGTAGCATTCCCCGAACCGTCAACAATGTTTGCCGCAAATTCAAGTACCCTTGCATTGCCCTCTTTCGGACGAATAATACCATCGGAAAATCCCGATTGAGCAGTTGCTTCGGCAAGGCTGGCGAATATGGAAGGATTTCCCGAACGTGGTTCATTTGATAAATGTAAATATGCTGTTAGATTTGAGACATCATTCTCTGGAATAAGGCGAACCCACCAGACTTTTGAAAAACCATCAGGGAAGAGATACCAGAAATAACCGCCAGGATTAACATTTAGATTGGTTAGAGTCTGCCACCGATTATCGCCGTTTGAATCATACTCCAATCTGAGTGATACCGCCTGGTTGCCATCCAATTTTATATGCAGCACCTTTTTAGAAAATCCGTATACAAGAAATGGGTCGCTTGGAGTATTTGCTTTAACTTCATCCTTCATATAAATACCGCCAAATCCCGAAGGAACTCCCCAGCTGTACAGATCCTCAATTTTTCCGAACCACAAAGCCGAATGAGACTGCCCTGCCCATCTATTGCCGCCGGTTGTTGAAGCATCGTCGCGTCCCATAACAAGCATTCCATTCCACCAGCAATAATCGGTTGGCATTTTTAAATAAGTGCAGATCGGCTTTATTCCAGCCGTGTTTGTAGGCGTAAAAGTTTCCGGAAAATCGTAAAACAATCCGTGCATATGGGAGAGGTAAAATCCATTTGTTATCTCGCGGATTCTTGGCCACTCCGTATACCAGCCATGAAGCGCGTCGTGGGTATAACTTCCCTTTGGCAATCTGTAAGTATGCCACTTCTGACCATACAAAACCTTTAAAATAACCGAACGTTTATCCCATCCAAGCGACCAGACAGGCTGGTTTGTATCGCTTGAACCATAGACTCCGCCAGGTCCGGTTATTTCGGTAAAGTTCTTTCGCTCAACAATATTCCATCCATTGGTGAAATCCAGCGATAAATTTTCCACGAGTACACCTGCCGGTCCGTTAAAATTTTTATCCATATTGAAACTCCAGCCAGGTTCACCATTATTTGCGTAAATCAATCTCCCCTGACCTGTGTAACATCCTTTTCCGTGATAGCCGGGTATGATTGAATTTCCTGTGCCTTGCGTATCAGGATAAAGAGTAACGACTTCAAGCGTGTTTACATTGACCTCGTAAAAACCTTCTTCCATCGTTGCAAAGTAGACTTTGTTCGCCGGGTCGGTTAAATGGCGCGCAATCGCGGTTAATCTGCCCGGCATTTTTGTTGGCGATATAGTCCTGATGTTTCCGTTTGTGTCTATAAAATAGGGACCGATAATTAGTTGGCTGGATTCTTTATGTATCATCCTGCAGGCGTGGGTTCCACCGACGCTTCCGGCATACGGCGTCAACATTAGATTCGTATCAACGCTCCAGAGTTTGTCAGCGCTGCCATTCGGAGCGTGCGGCGGATAGGTCAAAAACCATAGCTTACCAGCCCATACCGCAACTGCTCCAATCCCGCATTCCCCATCGTTGTTAAATACTGAAAGATGCGGATACGTGCCGCTGATATTAACGATTATGTTTGTCTCAGTATAAGGCGTGGCACTCACAACCGCCCGCACTTCATCAACGTCAAACCCCGGGTTATTTCCGTAAACTGTTGTAAAAAGAAAGAATCTCGCCACGTTCACGCGCGGATTGCCGTTCTGAAAATAGGTTATATTTGTGGCAGCAGATGTGTAAGTTGAACCGTTTGCTTCAGATAATTCAATGGAATAAGATGCCGACGAGGTCCCCCAACCCGTTCCTGTTAATCTCATACGATACCACGCGTCAGGACTCACATTATTGAGACCGGTGATTGTGTTCCATACGTTGTTGGCGTAAGCCGCCCATCCTGATTGATAACGGAGGTTTACTGTTGCCGCGCCGCTGCCAATCGCCCCTGGAGAATCTGAGACGTGAATGTTAAATTGACGCTGCGTTGTATTTTTTACTTTGAAGTAAAATTCAATAAAAAAATCGCGGGCTCCGTCCGCAGAGACATTGTCAAATCTTGCGCCTAACTCGCGTCCGGTAGCGGAGCTATAGGACGATAGCGATGCTGATTTGCCCGTGCCTGCGGCTGCTGAAGCGCCGTTGATAATTACCCCGGCTGTTTGTCCCCAACCAGCCGAAAAACTCCCGTTCTCAAACCCATCCTCAACAACAACTTGCGCGCAAAGCGAAAACGCAAAATGCGCAAGGGTGAACAATGCGAAAATTCGTTTTTGCATAACCTTAACAATTATTCAATATCGGATAAAATAGGCAATTGCAGAAATAAAAAAGACCGCCCTGCAACAGGACGGTCTTTTTGATTAGAATTTTTTATCCAATTACTTTTCAGTCTTTGCCGGTGCTTCTTCCGGGATTCTTGTATTATAGAACGACCTGTAAATAAAGATCAGGGCAATAAGGAACAAGACAATGCCGATGCCCAGTTTGGCGCTCATTTTACCGGCTTTCTGCATTGCAACAGCAATCTCCACAGCGAGTAGACCGAAGAGTGTGGTGAATTTAATAATCGGATTCATAGCGACCGATGAAGTGTCCTTAAACGGATCGCCGACAGTGTCGCCCACAACGGTTGCGGCGTGGAGATCAGTCCCTTTCTGGCGGAGGTCAACCTCTACAATCTTCTTCGCATTGTCCCAGGCGCCACCGGCATTTGCCATAAAGATTGCCTGAAATAAGCCAAAGAAAGCTATACTTATCAGATACCCGATAAAGAAATAGGAATCAAAGAAGGCGAGCGAAAGCGACATACAGAATATTGCGATGAAAATATTAATCATACCTTTTTGAGCGTAAATGGTGCATATCTTAACAACCTCTTTGCTGTCCTCAATAGATGCGCGCGAGGCGTCAAGTTTCATATTTTCTTTTATATAGACAACTGCCCTGTATGCGCCGGTCACAACTGCCTGAGTTGAAGCTCCGGTGAACCAGTAAATAACAGCGCCACCCATCAGGAAACCGAGAACTATTTGCGGCTGAACAAGACTCAATCTTGCCACAATATTGCCAAACTCCGCATTTAACATCATTATAATTCCGAAAATCATCGTCGTGGCGCCAACAACCGCGGTGCCGATGAGCACCGGCTTTGCG
>JBAMMJ010000210.1:17194-20524 GCA_039793825.1 Verrucomicrobiota bacterium
GTGGCTTTGAACGTATTGCCGGCACCATCGTTCTTTTCAAGGTTGTGCTTGGCGGCTTCAAAATCTGGCTCAAAACCAAAGTTCTGTTTAATATCTTTCTTGATATCTTTCACCGATTCAATCTGGCTTAATTCGTAAACTGATTGCGCGTTGTCGGAGACAGGACCGAAGCTGTCAACCGCGATTGTCACCGGTCCCATTCCAAGGAAGCCGAATGCCACAAGACCGAACGCAAATATCGGAGCGGCAAACGGAATATCTTTCGGCATCAATTGAATCATTGCCTCGTGCTGACTGAGCAACGCCGCAATTAACATCAATGTTAACATCAGCAACCCCTCCCAGAAGGCGGAAAAGTTTCCGGCAACAAAACCGGACAAAATGTTAAGTGAAGCACCACCCTGGCGGGAGGCCGTAACGATTTCTTTAACGTGACGCGCCTGGGTGCTGGTAAAGATTTTAGTAAACTCCGGAATTAAAGCGCCTGCTATTGTGCCGCAAGAAATAATAACCGCAAGCACCCACCAGAGGTCTTTATGAATTTCATTTGACGGAACAAGCAAAACTTTGCTTGCAATAAATGTGACAACAATTGAGATAGCGGAAGTTATCCAGACAAGCCAGGTAAGCGGCAGTTCAGGGTGAAACTCTTTTACGGTGCTGAATTTTGCGGTAAAATACTTATCATTAATAAAGAAAGCTACAAGCGAAGTGATAATCATCAAAACGCGCATTACGAAAATCCAGATAATCATCTGAGCGGAAAGATTGGTCAGTCCTAATGCCAGAGCAATAAATGTAATCAAAGCCACGCCGGTAACACCATAGGTCTCAAAACCGTCGGCTGTCGGTCCAACGCTGTCGCCGGCGTTATCGCCGGTGCAGTCTGCAATCACGCCCGGATTGCGCGGGTCGTCTTCAGGAAGTTTAAATACAATCTTCATTAAGTCTGAACCGATATCGGCGATCTTGGTGAAGATACCGCCGCAGATACGGAGGGCGCTTGCGCCCAGAGATTCGCCGATAGCAAATCCGATGAAACAGGGTCCCTTGAGGTCAATCGGCAAGAAGATCAATATGCAAATCATAAAGAACAATTCAACGCATATCAGCAACAACCCAACGCTCATACCGGAGTGCATAGGTATAGAGAGCGGTGCCCAGGGCAAACCCTTGAGCGCGGCAAACGCCGAGCGCGAGTTAGCCTGAGTGTTAATCCTCATACCGAACCACGCAACACCATAGGAACCAAGTATTCCGAGTATGGACGCAAGCAAAATTACAATTACCTTGGCGAGCGACATATGTTGCAGGAACATAAAATAGTAAATCATACAAATTCCGATAAGCGCCCACAAAATTGCAAGAAACTTCCCTTGTTGGATGAGGTAACTTTTGCAAGTTTCCCAGATAATATTGGAAACATTCCTCATTGTATCGTGCACCGGCAAGGCTTTAATCTTGCTGTATTGCACTAGACCAAATATCAAGCCGATTATGCAAACTGCTATACCGATTAACATCAACTGGAAGCCGTTTATTCCACCGAGATTGTTATATGCAACACCCCGGAGGTCGGGCAATTTAAGCTCGGCTTCGCTTGCAAATCCGTTTGTGGCTATCGCCATCAAACTTCCCAACGCAATTGTTTTCAGTATACTTAATTCAATTTTTTTCATATTTCAGCCATCAAGTTATAATTCCTTCTAATATGACAAAATATCAATGAATTATGCAAAGATTTTTTTAAAATTTTTACTTTTGGGTTTCTTGATCTAAAATTTTTATAGACCGAAGAAACTCAAAAATACATCTAACTCATTGTATTTCCTGTAGTTGGAATCGGCTACGCTTATTAAGCGAAGCGAGTGTGCTTTTTTTATTACTGCCACTAAGGAAAAAGGTAATCTGGTCACATATGTTGAATGATATTATCACCAAATTCCGAACATTTAATTTCAGTGGCGTTATCCATCAATCGGGCAAAATCGTAAGTAACTCTTTTACTTGCAATTGCGCCATTTAATCCTTTTATAATCAGGTTAGCCGCTTCAGTCCATCCCATATACCTGAACATCATTTCGCCGCTAAGAACAACGCTTCCCGGATTGACCTTGTCAAGATTAGCGTATTTAGGCGCCGTGCCGTGGGTTGCCTCAAAAATTGCATGCCCGGTCACAAAGTTGATATTGCCGCCGGGTGCTATACCGATTCCCCCGACCTGCGCCGCTATGGCATCGCTCAAATAATCCCCGTTTAAATTCAAGGTGGCTATGACGTCAAAATCCTCAGGTCGTGTCAAAACCTGCTGAAGGGTAATGTCCGCAATTGCGTCTTTTATCAGGATTGCGCCGTTCTTTAACGCTGCCTTCTGCTCCTCATTTGCGGCGGCTTCGCCCTTCTCCTTTTTCGTCCTTTCCCACTGAGCCCAGGTATAAACCTTTGCGCCGTAATATCTTTCAGCAAAGGCATAGCCCCAATCTCTGAACGCCCCCTCGGTATATTTCATTATATTTCCCTTATGGACAAGGGTAACGCTCTTGCGTTTTTCTTTAATTGCATAATCTATTGCGGCTTTTACAAGCCTGATTGTGCCGAGCTTTGAAACGGGTTTTATACCAATTCCGACCCGAACCGCCGAACCATCGTCGCACAAATCCTGACCTGAAATAGCCAGAAACTGCTCTCCCTTTTCCACTGTGCCAAAACGAATCTTTTGAAAATCTTTCGGAAATTCTTTTTGTAGGAATTCAAGGACTTTCTGTGCCTCTGGCGAGCCCGCAGGGTATTCTATTCCGGCATAGATATCCTCTGTGTTTTCACGGAAAATAACCATATTAACTTTTTCAGGATGTTTTACCGGAGAGGGCACCCCTGTAAACCATTGAACCGGACGCAAACAGACATAAAGGTCTAAAATTTGTCTTAAAGCAACATTAAGCGACCTAATTCCACCGCCGATTGGCGTGGTCAGAGGACCTTTTATACCAACCAGAAATTCCTTGAACGCCTCTATGGTATCATCAGGCAACCAGGTGTTGAATTTCTTAAACGCCGTTTCCCCGGCATAAACCTCAAACCACACAACTTTTCTCTTTTCCCCATAAGCCTTTTGAACCGCCGCGTCAAATACCCGTTGGCTTGCCGCCCAGATATCAGGACCGGTGCCGTCTCCGCGAATGAACGGAATAATTGGATTATCAGGCACCTGCAAAACCCCATTTTTTATTGTAATTCTTCCGCCTTCAGGTGGTGTCACAGTGGTGAATCCCATATAGTTTTACCTCTATTTTATTGTATTTACTACTGACTATTATTTTTTTTTATTTT
>JBAMMJ010000211.1:0-20305 GCA_039793825.1 Verrucomicrobiota bacterium
AGAAATTTTTATTTTTGTTATTAAAAAATTCTTATTCTTCTCCTAACATATTATTAATTATTATTATATTCCTTGCTAACCGTTATTTGTCTTTATATTTACATTTTTTGGCTTTTTGTAATTTTTAAGATAAAACAAAGATCGTTATAAAATTTTACGCTAAATTTCTTTTATGGACTTCAATAGGGTTTTTGAAGCTATAAATTCAAGTATTGTTTATTTTGTTAAATTATGAGTGGAGGGAAATTCCTTCATAGAATTTTTTTCACTCACAAAAACGTTATAATAACAATGTAAATTCTGTCGGAGCGATTTTAAAAATATAGGGTTATTCCCGATTAATTCTCGGTCTAAAAGCCCTGGTCTAATGAAATAACTTTATAAGGTTGATCTGATTCCTATTAATGACAGATACAATTAGATGTGTTATATTTATTAAAATTATTTGCGGAAATGCTAAATATAATTATTTTATAATTTAGAATTTTATAATGGATTGGCAGGAAATAACAGCATTGGCAATTGTATGCGCAGCAGCAATTTTGCTTGTTAGAAAATTTATTAAAAAACAAAAGCGCGGTTTTTCTGGTGATTGTTGCTCGTCGGCGTCTCAGCCAAAAGGTTCCATAACATATAGTATTAAAAAAGGCGAACGCCCAAAAATACTGATTAAAATGTGAAGCATTATATAAAATTTAGCATTGTGAATTTGAATTAAAGTCAATAATGAGTTAATATAAAACAAATCGTTTAAAATGATTAAGACCAATTCAACTATAAATTTTGTAAATTCAGTGTCTGATAAACATAGTAGCGGCGGTCAGATGCACTGGGTACCGAACACAGATGTATGGATTGCCGAAACTGGACTTGTAATCAAGGTTGAATTGGCAGGTATGCGGCGCGAAGACCTTGAACTAACCGTGGAGGGAAACCGCTTACGAATTTCGGGTCAGCGAATTGATTGCTGCCGTGTTGGCAAATGTTCATTCATAGTAATGGAAATTAACTACGGTCCGTTTGAAAGCATTATAGATATTCCCCCCGGCTACGATGTTACAAAAGCTAAGGCGCTTTACCAAAATGGATTTCTCCGAATAGATATTCCTCCGGTCGCCACAACTTCACCTGCAAAAATTCCTATCAGAAACGGCGAATAAAATTTAAAACAAATCCTCATATTTTATTGTCTAAATAATTGACGACATTTGTGATTTATACAATAATCTGTTTAAGGAAATGGAAGCTTTCAAATCGGTTAAAAAATGAACGAGTCCGACACAGAATTTATAAAAATATTTACTCAGGATGGAGTCCAAGCTGAAGATTCTCATCAACAACAACGCTCTGGAAAACTATTGCCTGAAATTCTTCCAATCCTCGGTCTTGAAGATATTGTTATCTTTCCCGGTCAGGTAGCGCCACTTCTTATTGAATCTGAACAAAGCGCCCAATTAATTGACGACGCCGTTGCTGGAACCAGATGGATTGGTCTTGTGCTACAAAAAAATCCCGAAACAAAAAATCCGACTCCAAACGACCTCTATACTGTAGGATGCGCCGGCAAAATTCTTAAAATGCTCAAACTTCATGAAGGCGTTGTAAGAATCCTTGTAGAAGGCATCCGTCGTTTCAAAATCGCAAACTTTGAAGTAACACCTGCATATCTTCAAGCGCGCGTTGAATACCTTGATGATATAGTTGAAGAATCAGTTGAACTTGAAGCGATGGCGCGCAAGGCGCTTGAGCAATTTCAAGAAATAATTAAATTAACACCTGCGCTCGCAGACCAAATCAAAGCCGCGAACCTCAACACGGCGCAACCGGGGAGGCTCGCCGACCTAATCGCCTTTAATGTAAACATCAGTCTTCAAGAACGGCAGGCGCTGCTTGAAACGCCCAATGTTAAACAACGGTTCTCTAAACTTTTACCGCTTCTGGCTAAAGAAATAGAAGTATTGAATATCGGTTCAAAAATTGCGTCTGAAGTCGCCAGCGCGATGTCAAAAAGTCAACGCGACTATTTCCTTCGGGAACAGTTGCGCGCAATCCAGAAAGAACTTGGCGAAGGTGACCCATTAGCCGCCGAAATTAATCAACTGCGGGAACGAATTGACAAAACTCAGCTCCCTGACGACGCGAAAAAAGTTGCTCTGAAAGAACTTGAACGGTTGCAGCAACTTAACCCGGCAATGGCTGAATATGCCGTAACGAAAAATTACCTTGACTGGATTTTAAGCCTTCCCTGGACGCAGACAACGCAGGATAATTACGACCTCAAAAAAGCTGCCCAAATCCTCAACGAGCAGCACTACGGCTTGGACAAGGTAAAAGACAGGTTGCTTGAGTTTCTTGCGGTTCTAAAACTTAAACAAGAACTAAAAGGACCTATACTTTGTCTTGTCGGACCGCCGGGGGTCGGTAAAACTTCCCTTGGAAAAAGCGTGGCGGACGCGCTTGGACGCAAATTTATCAGAATATCTCTTGGCGGCGTTCGTGATGAAGCGGAAATTCGTGGCCATCGCAGAACCTATGTCGGGGCATTACCAGGCAGAATTATTCAAAGTCTACGGCGTGTTGAATCAAGAAACCCGGTGATACTATTTGATGAGCTTGACAAGATTGGTTCGGATTTTAGAGGTGATCCGGCGTCCGCCTTGCTTGAGGTTCTTGACCCGCAACAAAACCACGCCTTTGTTGATCATTATCTTGATATCCCATTTGATCTATCGCGCGTTCTTTTTATTACAACAGCAAACTGGCTTGAACCGGTACATCCTGCCCTTCGCGATAGATTAGAAATCTTGAACCTCCCTAGCTATACCGCAACAGAAAAATTTTTTATAGCAAGACGCCATCTTATCCCGAGACTTCTTAATGAACACGGGTTAAAACCATCTCAACTTAAAATCCAACCCACAACTATAAAAACTATCATAAGCGACTATACTCGCGAAGCCGGAGTCAGACAACTTGAACGGGAACTCGCCGCGCTAATGCGCAAGGCAGCTCTGAAAATATCTTTAGATGGCAACAAGAAAATTACTTTCTCGCCGCAAGACCTCAAACAATTATTGGGACAACCCGAATATAAAAGCGAAGCCGCCGAAAAAATTACAGACATCGGAATTGCACTTGGACTGGCATGGACGCCATTCGGCGGCGAAGTCCTTTTTGTGGAAGCCACCCGTATGCCCGGCTCTGGAAAACTGCTTCTCACAGGTTCGCTCGGCGATGTTATGAAAGAAAGCGCGCAAACCGCGTTGAGCTATCTAAGAAGTCAGGCTGGCAGGCTCAACATTGACTTCTCCGATTATGATAAAACCGACGTCCATATACACGTCCCGGCTGGAGCAACTCCAAAAGACGGACCAAGCGCAGGCGTCACCATAATTGCAGCCCTCGCTTCACTGTTGACAAAACGCCCCGTCCGCTCAGATATTTCTATGACTGGTGAAATCAGTCTGCGGGGGCGCGTCCTAAAAGTCGGCGGCATCAAAGAAAAAGTCCTTGCTGCTGCCCGTTACGGCATAAAACGAGTTATTCTGCCAGAAGATAATCGCGGCGACTGGGAAGATATCCCGGATGAAATTAAAAAGAAAATCAAACCATACTTTATTAAAAAGATTGATGAAATTATCCAGATTGCCCTCACACCAAAATACAGAAGCAAATTGAGCAATTAAGGCAGTTTAAATCCCACAATTTTTCTATCAAATAAACCTTTTTATTATTTTCATCCTGAACTCTGATTAAATCGGATAAAAATGATTTTTTTGGATGAAAATTTTTGCGAGCATTTTGGAGTGCGGCGGCAAATCCGCGAAAGCGGATGCGACGCCGCTTTGTGATTCCAGATGTCAAATAATCATAGGATTAAATACCAAAACCGAAGAAATAATCTAAATCCGGTTTTGTATTTCTTTCTCAATCTCAGCAGCTCTTTAACTTCACAAAGCGGTGCCGTTGCACCGCACTCCATAACCGCAATATAAAAAATCCTTTTAAGATTGGAATTAATTCGTTAAAAAGGCGCTATGGATTATAATCCGCTCATAGTTGCGCTGGATGTTTCCGACAGGGACAATGCAATGAGGCTCGTTGACAAGCTTGCCGAAGTCGTGGGCTTTTTCAAAATTGGAAGCGAACTTTTCACGTCAGAGGGTCCGGAAATAGTGCGCGAAATCATAAAATCAGGCGCTAAAGTATTTCTTGATTTGAAATTCCACGACATACCAGCGACGGTTTCAAAAGCGGTTTCGGCGGCGACGCGTCTGGGAGTAGATATGCTTACTATACACGCAAGCGGCGGGCTCCAAATGATGATAGCAGCGGAAATCTCTGCACTAACTACTGCCGCGCAAATAAATCGCACTCCGCCACTCGTGCTTGGTGTTACTGTTCTTACAAGTATGGCAGATAATGACCTGTCTGAAATTGGAATAGACGCTAAACCTGAACACCAGGTATTGAGGCTTGCAAGGCTTGCCGTAAAATGCGGCTTGCGCGGGCTTGTCTGTTCGCCGCTGGAACTTCAATTATTAAGGTCAGAACTACCATCGGATATTAAAATTGTAACGCCGGGGATTCGTTCTGCCGAAGATTCAAAAAACGATCAAAAACGAACTATGACAGCGCGCGAGGCAATCTGCGCCGGCGCAAATTATATCGTTGTTGGACGCCCGATATGCTCGGCTGAGGACCCCCGTTCGGCTGCTAAAAAAATTCTGGATTCAATGGATTAATTCAGCGGTCTTTTTACTGAATGAGTTATCCCGCTTCGTGTCAGTAAGTAAACGAATACTATGGCTGTATTTTGAGGCTTTACTTGTCAAAGATTTTCGCTTTACTTTAGCCTTATGAAAAATCCATTTAAAATGTTTGCTCTCTGTTTAATCCTGCTTGGAACCGTCATCGCAAAAGGGGCGGATTCTGAAGACTGGCTGCCGTTATTTGATGGAAAAACATTTAACGGCTGGATTGGCGATACCAACAAAACCTGGCGCATAGAAGATGGCGCGCTTGTCGGTGGGTCAACGAACGCCACTGTTCCGAGAAATGAATTCATTTATACCGAGCGCTCGTTAACAAATTTTATATTAAGTCTTAAGTTTAAACTTGTCGGGATTGAAGGTTTTATTAATGCCGGAGTTCAGATTCGCAGCCAGCCGTTAAAAAATCCTCCAAACGAAATGCGGGGCTATCAGTGCGATATCGGTGAGGGTTACTGGGGCTGCCTGTATGATGAATCAAGAAGAAATAAAGTCCTTGTAAAACCTGAAAAAGATGCCGTTGAAAAGGCTTTGAAAAAAAATGATTGGAATCACTACCTTATTTACTGCGAAGGCAATAGAATTCGCGCTTATATTAACGATGTTTTAATGTTTGACTATACCGAGCCCGACCCGTCCATTGAACAATACGGTGTAATTGGACTTCAAATTCATGGCGGCGGAAAGGCAATCGCCTCTTACAAAGAGATAAAAATCAAACTCCTGCCATAACGAAAGTTGCCTTTTAATTGACGGTAAAAGTGAAATTATTGCGCTTGATTTCTTGACCCTATTTGAAAATGTTTTAAAACGCTAATTAACTATGGAATTATTTGCAACAGCTGGCGCGGTTATTGACTATTTTCCATTTGTCGTGTTAATAGTTTGCGTCCTTCTTCTTATTTTTCTAATAACTGTGCTTCGGATTCACGCCTTCTTTGCGTTGATAATTGCCGCCTTTATGGCTGGAATCCTGGCTAAAAACCTCTCATCTCCACTTATGCCGGACTCATTTAAAGCGCGCGGCCATCTGTGGCAGGCAATTGAATTAACAACAATTGAATTCGGAAACATTGCTGGCAAAATCGCTGTAGTAATTGCGCTTGCCTCTGTCATTGGCGTCTGTCTTATGGAAAGCGGCGCCGCAGATAAAGTTGTTAGAAAATTTCTCCGATTTTTTGGCGAAAAAAGAACCGGCGCCGCAATCGCCGCAAGTAGCTACTTTTTATCAATCACAATTTTCTTTGACACCTTTTTTATGCTGCTGCTACCGATTGCCCGCGCGCTGAGCATAAGAGTTGGCAAAGACTATCTGTTATATGTTCTGGCAATATGCTGCGGCGCAAGTGTCACTCATTCGCTGTGCGCACCACATCCGGGTCCGCTTGCAATGGCTGAGGGGCTTAAAATTGACCTTGGGATTACCATAATTGGCGGCATTTTGCTGGGTATTTTTCCAACCTTTTGTTCCTGGACAGCGGCAAAATGGGTTAACAAACGAGTCTCAATACCATTGCGCGACACCTCAATCGGCTCACTGGATGATCTGAAAAACATTATAAACAAGCCCGAAAATGAACTCCCCTCATTCTGGCTTTCAATCACACCTATAATTTTACCAATCCTTCTTATATCAACAGCTTCATTTTCGGATGCGATTATTCAACATCCGGACACTTTCTCCATAATTGTAAATGCTTTTGGCGGGATTGATTCGTATAAATCGTTCGCAACATTCATAGAGTTCATTGGCAACCGCAATGTTGCATTGTTAATTGGCGCAATAATTTCAATCTGGATTCTGGCTCGCGCCCGCAAATTAAAATTCAGTGAAGTATCAAAAATGCTTGCGCCTGCTTTTGAAACCGCTGGCGTTGTTATCCTTATTACAAGCGCTGGCGGAGCGTTTGGTTTGATGCTTAAAGATGGCGGTATTGGCGATTCTGTAAAAGCGCTGGTTGCAGGAACACAAATCAATCTTATTCTGCTATCGTGGCTGGTGGCTGCTTTAATCCGAATTGCGCAGGGCTCTGCCACGGTTGCGATGCTTACAACTGCCGCAATGGTCTATCCAATAATTGTTTCCTCAAGCGGCGCCCTGCCGTATCATCCCATTTACATCTTTGCCTCAATCGGTTTTGGTGCAATGATTTTTTCCTGGATGAACGACAGCGGATTCTGGGTAATTAGCAGGTTGAGCGGCTTTACCGAAAAAGAAACACTAAAAACCTGGTCTCTCATTGTAACAATAAACTCCGTCGCGGGTCTGGTTGAATGCCTTATATTATCAAAACTATTGCCGTTGGCGTGAGATTATAAAAATGTCCTGCTTGCGCCTCTGTTTATCTTTTAATTTCAACCTATCATTCATTAAGATTCACAATCTTATATTACGATTTTCGTTTAAATTCCGCGCCAGCACTTCAATTAGATATTTTAATTCTTCCTCTACGTTATCAGTCTCGGGAATAGTTTGAGAAATCTCAAATTTTACGGCTTCGCGAAAACGTTTTCTTAATCGGTGAATTGCTACTTTTATGGCGCTCTCTGATAAACCAAGTTTTGCTGCGGCTTCAGACTGTGAATTACCTTCTATCGCGCCAGTGAGCCATATTTTTAATGTTTCAAAAACTTGTTCACGCCCCTCTTCCCTGTATCGTTTTTCAACACTCTCAAGCGCCCTTGCAACAACCGTGATCGCCCAGTTGTAATCAAAAACATATTCTGTAAACGATTGAGTAGTCTCATTAATCTGGCATTGGAGAGTTGATTCTTCAGTTTCTAACACAGCGTCAATGGATTCAATAATTGCATCGCCTCCGCGTTTTTTTCTGTTCTCAAATCGGCGTCGTTCAATGATGAAATGTTTTAACGCACCGAGCAGATAGGAGCGGAATCTGCCGCGTTGCGGGTCAACGTTATCAATTCCACCACTTTGAAGGATTCGCGCGAAAAACTCGTGAGCTAATTCCCGCGCCTTTTCCTCGTCTCCACAATCGTGTTTTAAAAACTCAAAAACCGGACGGTAATATATGCTGCAAAGCTCTGAAAGAGCCGCTCTGGCTTCTTCCGAATCTCCCCGACATCTTAACACAAGCGTCCACCTTGTCGGCGCAAAGGCGCGATTTGAAAATTCGCTGTTCACTTTTCAAGTTTAATAAACTCCGGTGATAATGCGACGTCAAATGTAGCCCATCTGTATTTTCTTATCTGCAGTCGGAATTTTTTAATATCGTCCAATTTTTCGCCATACTTCTCTTTTTTAAATACCGCCTTTATATTTACAGACATTGAACTCTGAACGGGCATTAGTTCCGTCCTGTCAGATGTTATACCGACAATGCGAAACTGGTATAAATTCGCGTTTTTCACCTGGCAACTAACCATCTGGTTAATATTGCTATTGATGTCCACAGTTGTATCAAAGAAGGCGATCTTCCATTCCAGTCCATCTCGCGTAAACATTGAAGACGCGGAAACACCCCTCGGCGCTTCAGCAATCGTTTCCCATTCCCCATCTGCAACACCTACATAAATCCTTTCCGCTTTTCCGATATCTTTTGGATAACTTACGTGCAATAGACAATTACTATCGTTTAATTCATTGGCATAACCGAAAGATTCACTACCCGGGCAAACAAAACTTATCCCTGCACCTTTTTCATCCCGATTAAACCTCCACAGTATCAAATAATCTTTATTACCTGCGCTTTGCCCGAAACGGATTTGGTCACCGAATCTTTTTGCGTCTATATCAACCCTCTTGCTTCCGTCAGAACTCCACCAGAGATTTGGATTTTTCGCATCGCAAATCCCGACAACTTCAACAACCCCCTCTTGCAAAATATCTCCGCCATCAGCAATTGGACTTTTACTGACAATTCCAGAGAGCGCGCTGGTTTGTGTAGAATATCTCTTGCTGTAGTCCTTCTCTCCTGAAACAAATCTCATCAGCAGCATAACGCAGAATACCATCAGTGAAAATATTACTATAAACTTTTTTGAACCTGCGGGGATTTTGTCTTCTCCCTTTGCCCACGCCTTTGTCTTCATCACTGCCCACATTGCAAACGCCAGTACAATGCAGGGAATAGTAAGCGCAACAATGTTAACAACAAGCGAAGGTTTAGGAGTTATTAACATCATATAGGGAAAACCAACAAGGACTACCGTCAAGGTCGTCAATGGAAACGCAAGCACGCCGAAAACAGCAAGTGGCAGACCTATCCAGCGCCCAGGTTCAGCCCTCATCTTGCCTAACGCAATCCAGCCTAAAATCATGCCCGCTACGCAGAATAAAAGCCCCGGCAAAATTGCAAAAAGAGTCACTGTTATAGAAATTCCGTGCATTGCAGTGGATAAAAGCATAAATAATATTAAAAACAAAACCATTCCGAATCCCGTTAAACTCGCAGACCACAATGCGTATGGTGAAAGCTTTTGAGGCTGAGCGGCTGTTTGCGTCACGGTTTGTTCTACAGAAATAGACTCCCCGCCTGGCGACTCGCTGATATGTTCAACCTTTGTCTTAACCTCTTGAGCGCTTTTGAATCGTTTTTCCTTATCGCGCTCAAGTCTTTTAAAAACTACCTCGTCCACTGCCTTTGAGACCGGTGTTTTAGCAGACGGCGGCTCAAACCTGCCAAGCGGCAACTCGCCTGTTAGCATTTCATAAAACACTACACCGAGGGAATAAATATCGGCGCGCTGGTCAACTTTATTCGGTGTTTCAATCTGTTCGGGCGCCATATAATGCGGCGTGCCAAGCACTGTTCCTGTGCCGGTAAGAGTAATATCTTTCTTATGTTCGCCGATTAACTTTGCAATTCCGAAGTCTGTGATTTTTACATTTCCCTGTGCGTCAATGAGTATATTTTCCGGCTTGATATCGCGGTGCAAAATTCCCTGGGAATGTGCATATTGAAGCGCCTCGCAAATTTGTGGAACTATGCGCAGAGCCTCCGTTGGAGAAAACTTTCCTAATTGCATCGCCTGACGCAGGTTCAACCCGTCCACATATTCCATAAGAAGGTAATAAAACTCTCCCGCCTGACCAAAATCGTAAATAGCGACAATATTTGGATGGTTAAGTTTCGCAAGCACGCGACCTTCGCGATTAAACCGCTCAGCAAAGAGCGGGTCGCGCGCAAGTTTATTCGGCAAGATTTTTAAAGCCACAAACCTGTCTAAATTCGGTTGACGCGCCTTATAGACAAATCCCATCCCGCCTTTTCCAATAAGTTCTATGATTTCAAGTTGAGGAAAAGCCAATTTGATCTTCTCAAAAGACGGGATCTCTGATGTGGCTGTAGCATCTGATACATCCTTTGCAGCGGCTACCTCAGACAATAAACATTTTGGGCATAGCCCCAGCGGGGCGTCCTCAGGAATAATAGCGCCGCATCTCTGACATCTCTTCTCATTTAGTTCTGTATTCATACCTATTACTGAGACATCTGAAGACGCTGGTTACAGGGCTTCGCCTTTATAATCAAGTTAACAACGAATTAAATTTGGCTCAATTAAATCTTATCACGGCTTGCCGAGCCTGAAAAACTGGATAGGTTCGGTAGGGGTTATGATGAAATATTTTTTGCCGTTAGTTTCCATTAAGCTAAACGGGACAACCATACCTTGTTGTCCTGAAATAAGATGATTGATATTTGTATAGCCAAACACACGCCAATCACCATAAAGAGCAGGAACAGAAAGTTCTATATTTTGACCGATTCGTCTAATCTCGGTTTGTGTCGGCGGCATCGTCTGAACATAACCGTCGCCATAAAGCGAAAGGTCAAACGCAAGGTCAGAACTGGTTGCATTCACCTGATGTACTTCTACTGCAAGATAATGAATGCCCGGGGTTAAAAGAGAACTCGCCTTTGTTAAATAATATGTTTGCTCAGCCGCTCCGCTCACCGTAACTGACGCAAGCGTCCCATAATCAATATTACCTGTCGGCATATTGAATCTAAATGCCTCTGTGCCATCTAAGTAGACAACCGCGCCATCGTCAACGAGCAAATAAAATGAAAGGTTTGTAATTACCACGCCATCAGGCACTGTAAATTGTTTTCTAAAGTAATAGGTAATATATTTTGAATTGGCATTTGTACCATAATTGAGTTTAGTAACCTCGCCATCGTCTCCATAGCCTAAACGCGCCCTGCCGCTACCCCATAATGAATCATTAAAACCGGGTGACCTCCAGGCAATTCCCTGATTTGAACCAACATCAAGATATTTCCAGTTGGAGTTTGAGCTCACAAGCAAAAGAGAAACCGATTGCTGAGCGACGACAATGTTTACCGAAGCCGCATCGTAATACCTGCCCGACGCTGTGTAAGAACGCGCAGAAATCGTATGGTTGCCGGGAAGCAAGGTAGTCCAGTTGAACGTTGGGGTTTCGCCGCTAATTTCTCCGAGTTTAATCCCGTTAACATAAAATTCTGTGCCCTGAATGCGGTCCTGATAACCCGCCCACGCAGAAACCTGAATCGGGACTGCACTGGTTATGCTGTATGATGAACCGGAAACTGGACTCACAATGATTACACGCGGCGCAGTATCCCCATACGCCACAAGCTCAAAGTCAAATCCTAAATCCGAACTATTTGCCGCCGCCTGATGAATCTCAACCGCAATCACGTTCGTTCCATTGACAATTCCTGATTGTTCAATTGGTATCCGGGTAATGAACCATACGGTTTCATCTGGCGTATTCACCGTGGTGCTCGCAACGGTTGAGGCTGTTATTGCGCCCGAAGGCATATTTTCCCTATACAATTCTTTTCCATTTAGATAAACTACCGCCCCATCGTCGCGTTGCAATCGGAATTCTAATTCGGTAAACATTGCCACATTTGTAATATAGAAATAGCGCCTGAAATAGTATGTTACTCTCCCTTCTGTTAATAGAGTCTTCTCCCCGTCAAAACCGAATCCAAATCGCGCGACACCTGTTTGCCAATTTGCGTCATTGAATCCCAGAGTCTGCCATCCAGCCGCAACCGCCTGAGAATTATCCCAGTATAACCATTCCGAGCCGGCAGGGACCACTGTTGTTATAACTGGCTCAACAATGCCCGGCGGTTGATTTACAGCAACAGTTACTAAAGGACTAACGATTGATTGACCATTTCCAAAATAGGCAACAGCCTTGAGTGTATAGGTTCCAATTCTATCCGGTGTCCATTGTATCTGGTAAGGTGGATATAAACTCTCGCCTGCTTTTACATTATTGATATAATAATCAACCTTTTGAACATAACTTGTTCCAGCGACGGCAAACGATTGAATGTCAACAGGGTTTGCCGGGAGCAACCTTGCGCCATTATATGGCGAAGTGATGTAGATTCCCGTTGCCATATTTGTCTCGGCAATACCGAGCAATTCAAGATCAAACCCAAGGTCGCTGCTTGATGCACTTGCTTGATGCACTTCAACAGCGATAATATTTGTCCCGGCTATTAAATTTGGCGAAATTACTGTTTGAACAGGCGCAGTTTCTTCAGGAGCGCCGAGCGCTTTGACCGCAAGCGAATTGAACGATACAAAACCGTCCAACATATTGTCGCGGAAAACTTCATTTCCGTTTAGATATACAACGACGCCGTCGTCGCGAATTACATTGAGCAACAATCCACTAAAGGCGGAGGGATTTGATACAAAGAAGGTTTTTCTAAAATAGGTTGTAATGAATCGCGTGGAGGAATTTGTCCCCCAATAAACAGTTGTAATCTCGCCATCGTTGCCATAACCGAATTTTGCCGAGGCGCTCTTCCACTTTCGGTCGTCATAGTTCAAATATCTCCAGGCTGCGCCCTGATCGGTCCCGTTATCCAGATATCTCCACACATCGCCAAAGGAAATTAACTCTGTTGTAACTGGCGGACTTTTAACAAAGATTTGAACCGGCGCGCTTGTTATTGAAAGCCCGGCAGAATCGGTGGCAACGGCATAAATTTGATGAACCCCGGGCAACGGTTTAGCCCAGTCAATGAAATACTCAGACAGGCGACTGGTTAATTCATTATAGAGACTGTTATCAATATAAAATTGAACTTTGCTTACAGAAAGATTGCCGCCAACCACAACCTCGGTGGCGATTCGCACAATTGCGACCGATGAATATTGAGAATTGTTTGTTGGGGTTGTTATCCAGATTCCCCTGTTTCTATTAGTTGCTGCATAAGCCACAAGGGAAAGGTCAAAACTTAAATCTGAACTGTTCAACGCAGACTGGTGAATCTCCACCGCCAATGAATTTGTGCCATTCAAAAGCAATTTGGGGTCTATTGTGAAAGGATTGAAATTTTGGCCATCGTCGGGCGCGTTTGTGGCAAGCGTTGACCAGGTTATCTCACCGGGCGGTAATAGGTCGCGGACAACCTCCTTTCCGTTTAAATAAACAATTGCTCCGTCATCCCGTTTAAGGTTTAGAACTAAATTGGTGATTGCTGACGGATCGTTAACGGTGAAGAATTTGCGGAAATAAGCAGTTATCCATTTGTTGTTGCTATCCTGGCCGTACGGTATTTTTGTCGCCTCATCATTTTCGCCATAGCCCAATTCGGCTCTGCCGCTTGCCCACCTTGTATGGTCAAAATAAAGGTCAAACCAGTTTGTCGGAGCGCTTGTATTTGTTGCAAAATAGTACCAGACCGAACCGGCATCCACGAGGTCAATTTGTATCGGTGGCGGCTGGTAAAGCGGGGCGCTGATCTGTATCCTCACCGGCGCGGAGGTGTAGAATTTACCGCCTGCGGCCATAACCGCTTTTAATGTATGAATTCCCTCCGGCGGAGAATTCCAAACATATTCATAAGGCGATGAAAAATCCTGTCCTAATTGTGTTGAATCGGCAAAGAAGACAACGCCATTTACAGCGCCTGAACCTGTTTTTGCCTGAGCTGAGATTGTGATGGAACCCGGATTGTAAAAAACCTGTCCATCTTTAGGAGAATCAATATAAACAACCCTGATTGCCGATAATTCAGAAGATGAGACGCCACTTAAAGCAAGGTCAAAATTCAAATCTGAGCTTGTGCCGCTTGCTTGATGAACTTCGGCGGCTATGATATTTGTTCCGGCGCGCAAAACCGATGTCGGAAGAGTAGCCTGCAAATATGAATCAGGTTCAATCGCAGTCAACGCCGTAGTCCTATAAGTGATTGGATTATTTGTTGGCATATTATCTCTGAACACCTCTACGCCGTTAATATAAACAATCACCCCATCATCCCGCAGAACCTCTAATAAAAGATTTGTAAATCCAGCCAATGTCTGGCTTGTGATATTAAATTTTTGTCTGAAGTAATAGGTGATGTATTTATTGTTTGAGTCAGGACCATAATTTATTACAGTTGTTTCATTGCCTTCGCCGTACCCAAGTATTGCGGCGCCATTTGACCATCCGCTGTCGTCAAAGTTTAGCGAAATCCAGTTCGTACCCTGATCTGATCCGTTATCAAGATATTTCCAAACAGATTTTTTAGAAACAATCGTGGTGTAGATATTGCTTGAATTTACGAGGAAAAAGTCTGCTCCATAATAATCGGGTCCAAGAGTTATAGATGGAGGCGCAATAAATGTGTTTGATCCATAAACAGGTTCCATTGCGTTCAAGGTATAACTTCCAAGCGAAAGCCCGCTAATTGTGTAAGAACCGTCCGAGCCGCTAAAACAGTATTTTCCAGAATCAATGTAAACCTTTATTCCGACCAGAGGCGCTCCATCAAGCGTAAGAACCCTCCCAGAAATTGAATATGTTCTCGGAGTGCCTACCATTACAACAATTGTATTTGCCGCGATGCCCCCCTTTAAATCGCTTACAGTGCAGGTAACGCGATATAGCCCGGCTGAGCTAAATGTTTTTGAAACGTTGGAAACACTTTCTGTGCTGTATGTGCCGTCTCCGAAATCCCAGAAGTATGCGAGTGTATCTCCATTTGGGTCTGTGGCATTTGCCATAAAAACAACCGCCTGATTAACCGCTGCGGTAGTGGTTGAAGCCGCAAGGATAACTTCCGGCGGCTTATTTGTTGGGAACGGTCCAAAATAGATTGCAATGTCAACCGACTCAGGGTAAGTGTGAGCCTTTCTCAATGGCGTAATATAAAGGTTCATTGCCGAATCGGCAAATGTTCTGCCAATTGTCAATGAGTGGTCGTCTTTTCCGCCGCTTGAACCCGGAGTGGTGTCAATCAATATTGTGCTGCCCGAAACCCATCTTAAGCTTACACCGTTCATCATAGCGGTGTTGTCTGTCCAGAGTTGACGAAATTCAAGCCAGTATGGGTCTCCGGTAGGACGGTTTATTCTAATTCCTCTTACCCCCACAGGGGCTTCAATTATATCCTGCGCGTAAAGCCGATATACTCCGCTTGTAGTAGCAGTAGGACAGTCGCTATTAGATATCCAGCCAGCCTTATTCTTAAACCATGAACTATAATGGCGTCGCCCTCCGCCGCTGCCGCCCATCGTGTCAAACGGGTCTCCATACTCATCGCTCTGACCGCTTCCAATCATTGACTTATCGCCGGTATTCCACCAATTTGCATGCCCGAATCCGAGATTATGTCCGAATTCATGGGCGGTGGTGCGAACATCAAAATAACTGTTTGCAAGATGAAATCCAACACCGCCAACATAGCCAAGACCGGCATAACCGTATGCCGGCTTGGACCCTGTTACCACAAAGAAAAAGTCGTACTTATTCAAATCATACCCATAGACATCGCGCGCTGTATTACGAGCCTCAGGATAAAGTTTTGACAACCCCGCATTGTCGTATGCACTCGCATTTTCGCTCATCCGCATAACCGGCGTGATATCCGACCCCTGCCCAACTGGAGCGACAACAAACTTTGAATAAGAAGCCTGCGCCATAAAATTGCTAAAATCATTCATCAGTGTCAAAGCCGCATTTGTTGTCAACGCTTCAACTTGATAATCTGGAAAGTCAACTCGCATCAGCAAAAAACGTTTGCGTCCCTCGGTATAACTTGATTCCGCAGTTGGAAGATTTGGTGGTAAATCAGGCGTCTCAGGTGATTCTGATTGCATAGTATCGCTCGCCCATAAAGCGGCTTCAGTCATTGTTGAAAATGTAAAGACTTCTCCTCCAAGTTCAACCGCTACCGGCGCGCTTACTCCCCGCGCAGTGGCTTCGGCTTTATCTAATAACCGCGCTGGCGCTGGCGACATCGCCATAAACTTTGTCGGGTTCAAACCAATCTTATCATCCAATTTTGGCGCATATTCAATCGGCACGGCAATACCGTTTATTGACAGTGATTGTTTGGTAACGTATTCAAGCCCTTTCCCATACGTAAAAATACGATAAGTCTCTTCGCCTACTCTGGCGCTCCTGATTAGCGATAAGCGATTATGTTCATCATTATCTAATGGAAAGACGCAAACAACCTCATATTTAGCCCGAGCATTCACCTGCTGCTCGGTAAAGGCTCTGACAGAGTCCGGGAGCGACTGCTTGATGCCCTGCTGCAGCGCAAGCTCAAGCGCCCGTTGCGGATTATTCACAATCATCCTACCAAGCGCCCTTAATCGCTCCTGCGCCAATACCACCCCTTTTTGTTCAAGCTCCGCCTTTGACCGCGCATCCGCTTTAGCATACTCCTCAACCCAATCGTTAAACCTTTTGAACTCTATTTCATCCTCCCTTAACTTTTGCGGAAAATTCGGATGAACAAATAATATATTGCTTGAAATACTGGATATTTGAGATTCTTTTTCTTCACGCTTCAGATTGGTAGATAAAGAGTATAATTGATTGGTAAGACCTATCGGCGTTAATTGGAGGTTACTCTGACCAGTTATGGCTGCGTTTTCTTCAGTCAATCTATGAAAACTATCGGATCTCTGGTTTTTGAGAAACACTAATACGCCCGCCAATGTCAAAATAGAGAAAACGATTAGTTTAACGACACGAATATATCTCTTCATTTTGCCTCATTCATTTTATCGCCAGCGCGGTAATTATGGCACTATTTATTAATTACATTATATCAAAATTGCTCCGCTTATTCAAAAACAATAATTAGCAATTATTATGCCTAATTTGTTGATTAACTCATTAAAAATAGCTTTAAGTACCCTGAAAATGCTTTTCTGCGAGAAACGTCTCTTTTATATCAAAAAACAATCCGCAGCTACTCTGCTATCATTTCTGAGGTTTATCCAGATTTCGTTCTTGAATAATTCTTAAGTAAAGGGTTGAAAGCGGGTTATCCCACCAGTTGAGTTTTATTGAACTGATAAATGTATCCCGAGCCTTTATGTAATCGCCGAGCTGAAAATAGTGCCATCCAAGATTTGCAAGCATATAATAACTGTTGGGGTCAAGCTCAATTGCCCGCTTAAAGTAACCCCCTGCTTCAGCCCGACGTCCAATCCAATCAAGACACATCCCATATCTCAAGAACGGATATGGATCAATTGGATTTGCGTCCATTGCCTTGCGAAACCAGCTCATTGCCTGAAGCGCCAGTTCTTTATAATCATCGTTCCCTTCCCAGCTCCGCAATCTCAATAATTCGCCAATATTATATGAAGTCTCTGGATTGTTCGGCTCAACTTTATAGGCGTTAATTAAATTTTGAATTGTCTCTTTCTCGGATAATGATTCGTTTGCAAGTTTTAAAAATGTTTCTTCTCTATACTTATGAGCGCCTGATATCGCCATAGTTGCTGCAAGGATAAGGATACAAATGAATGCGACTATTCTACCTGCGCGATTTAACACAATCCAGCCCTCTTCGGTTGTGTATCTCCAGTATGAACACAACAACGCAACAAACGTTACCGCAATGATTGCGTTTGCTGGAATATGCATATCAAAATCAAAAAATGAATGCGCAGCAATTCCGATAAGCCCGCCTGAAAGCCCGAGAACGATTGCCCCTTTTTTGCTTGCCTTGCCAGCCTCTATTCTCCGCTTAACACAATCCCAGCTTCGGCGAGAGGTATAGATTATCGTCCCCATAATAACAAAAATAATTCCCAGCCCGACAAGTCCATAATCGGCAAGTATGTTCAGATACTCATTATGAGCCCAGCCCGGACGCCCCTGAGCCACATTTATCGGTTCGCGAACCTGTCTATAACGATAATCATAATGCCCGCCGCCTGCGCCGAATAACGGCGATTGCTTCCAGATTTTAATTGCCCCTTGCCAGTAGAGAATTCGGCGGTTTTCATCCGGTACCAATAGCCGATTTTCCTGAACGCGTCTTTTAGCTGTATAGTTGCGGCTATACAGGTATAACCCGCTGAAGACAAGCAAGATCAACACAACAGTAACCGGCAACCAGAACCTTCTTTTATGCAATAAAACCACAACCACAAAAAACAATCCGACACCGGCGGCAAACCAACCAGCCCGTGACGCGGTCGCTACAAGTCCGGCTACCATCATCAATACCGCATAACCAAGAAGTATCCGCATAACATAACTAACACGGGCAGAAAGCAAAAGCGAAATGGCAAGCGGCAATAACATAGCCAGCAAGCCGGCAAAATGGTTTGGGCAGATGTATGTCCCTGAGGCGCGACCGGCATACTGCGCGGGCTTTGGATAAATTAGAACCCATTCCGAACGGGCTAAATATTGATACAACGCATAGATTGAAATCAGTGTCCCTACCACTAACAAGGTCCCTAAAATTATCCATACCGACTGACGCCGATGCAGGTTGTTTAAAACGGCAAAAAATAGAGCGGTGTAAAAGATTATCTGGAGCAGTTCATTTCTTGCAACATACTCAATATCGGCATAAAGATATCGGATTGCGGCATAGACGGCAAAAGCAAGGACCCCCCAGCAAACAGGCGTCCATAACAATCGCACATCAGGTTTAACTAATAGCCGTAGTCCCCACAAAAAATAAATCAAGACAAGCATTGCCTCCAGCAACAAGAAATCCATTGGAAGCACTGCCCCAATTGCGATCGGCGCGTAAATTATAATCCCGAGTGTTAACCCCAAGATGCCCGCTTCAAGATACTGGTCAAGCCGCTCAGCCATTTGCTGATTAGATTACATATTATTATTAAAAACGGCAAGCGATGTTTGAATTATGAATGGCAGCGCTTTACTTTACCATTTAGGTTTCATATTCTTTGAAAACCAGAATCGCAGCAACTCTTCGCGGTCGGTGCGTTGTGGACTTTTTGTCCTGACGCTCTTATCCTGTCCGTGTTCAACACTCCAGCCCTCCCATTCTCTAAATGCATGATAACACCAATCCCATCCGTATTCTTCAAATATATCAATCAAATCCGACAAATAATTGTAAGCGCTTTTCCCCGGAGCCCATCGGATTGCGCTAAATTCTCCAATATAGATGTGGACGTTGTATTTTTTCTGAAATGCCCGCGTTTGTTCTAATTCCTTTCGCAATTGCGATTTATCCCAGTATTTGCCGTCAATTACACCGGGATATGCTATGCCTGAATTTGTATCGTAAACTCCCTGATGTGTAAATTTGTGCGGTCTATACATATGAACACTGTAAACAATGCCGGGAACTGGCAATGGCTCTATGTTATCAATGGATTTCGGATCGCCCCACGGTTCAGGCTCAACTATGATAGCGTGTTCCGGGTCAATCGCCCTGATTCGTTTTGCTGCTTCAAGTGCAAGTTCATTCCAGTCAAGGCATCCCTCCCCAATGACCGCGCCACTTACTGGCTCATTCATCAGATCATAGCCCCAGATAGTTTTTTCCCCTTTGTAGCGCCGCGCAATTTGCTCCCACCACTTTAAAAAGCTCTCCTGAAATTTCTTATCCTGAAAAATCATACATTCAGATGCCCTATTTCTACCCCCCGGCGGCGTATGCAGGTCAATTAAAACAAGAATTCCAGCCTCTCTGCATATAGGCAACATTCTGTCAATGCGCTCCAGTTCACCGCTTAACCATTTATCGTATTTTTCAAGGTCGCCATCATCGGCTGGACTGTGTGGAAAACCGCCCCAGGTAAGCTGCCATCTTACGTGATTTGCGTTCCACTCTTTACCCAGTGTTATAAAATCGTTGGTTGTGAGCCGAGTCCCAATCATTGTGCCGCGAAGTCGGGGCAGATTATGTCCTTTATACATTATTTCAGAAGGTTTATAATTTGTTATTGTCAAAGGGGCGCGGCGAACAGTTATCTTTATATCGTCAAACCACGCTTCCCCTGTTGCCAGCTCAAGCCCAACTACAAGTTCGCAACTCTTTACATCTTCCGGAATCTTTGCCAGAAACTGAATTTTCTGCCAATCAAACGAATCCGTCGGGGCGTTTTTTTGCAAATACTCTTTCCCATCCCCCTCAACTATGAGCATAAACTTTACTCCGTTCCACGGATTCGGCGGTTTGCTAACGTTTTGGGCTCTGACCATAGCCTCGCACAAAAGGGTGCAATTCTTAAATCCATCTACATTCAATTTAATTCTGGCAACTACATTGCTGCTTCCATTCTTTGATGGAGATTTGACCTTCAAAGAGCGGTCGCTTTTATATCCG
>JBAMMJ010000212.1:0-2685 GCA_039793825.1 Verrucomicrobiota bacterium
CTCGCAGGTGAGTATGACAATCAATCAATCCAGGACAAACAATTAGCCCTTTTACATTTATTCGTTCAGCATTAGAAGGAGCCTTTGAAGCAACCTCGTCTCCAATCGCCGAAATTTTTCCATCAAGAATTAAAATATCTGCCACTTCATCAATCTTATTGGCAGGGTCAATCACTCGTCCGCCGATTAAAACAATTCCATTCATCAAAACTAAAGACTACAAAATTATTGTTGACAAGGCAAGAATCTCCATTATTATTTTTCTTGATTATGCGGGTGTAGCTCAGTGGTAGAGCTCCAGCCTTCCAAGCTGGCTACGCGGGTTCGATTCCCGTCACCCGCTCCATTTTTTCCCATTCATTTAACTCTCTCATAAAAAATTCATATCGTATTCAGTATTCAACCATATAAAATGTTGAAACCAAGTTAGCGCAAAATCGTAAAAATTCCTGAGAAATATTTTATCTTATTGTAATCTCACTTTTTTACTTTGGTTATTGGACGTCGCGCCTTCTAATCCACTATCTTTAAAAAGCGCGTATATCTGGCTCACCATTCATACGATACAGGTTCTATATGTTTTCTAAAATGAGTGTAATAAAACCAGAATAACAGATTTAAGCTTAACAGAATTCTCAAACGCTGAACAAAAAATCAAATAAAAATGACGCCTGAGAACAGAAATTAGCCGAAATTTTTTATAAATTGGATATAAATGTATATAATATTTAAGTAGTTGATTTATTTAATCTTCTTTTAGAATTTATATTTTTTGATATAAGTATATCTTATATAATAAATTTTTTTGTTGTAAATATGTTTATATTTATTTATGTATATTTTTATATGAAACAAAAATCTGGATTAAAATTAACTGTTGGTCTTTCGGCTGTTGTAGTTCTTCTGGGTTTCTTAGCCGAAAGTTCATTAATTTGCGTTAACCTCAATGCCGCCGACCATTCCTGGCTGCCGTCTTACACCGACGCGCGCACCTGCACAATGTGTCACGCCAATGCAACAAACGAAGTTATGCAAACTGTGCACTGGACTTGGCAGATCACTGACTCCTCTACAGGCCGCGTCTATGGAAAACGAAACGTAATAAATAACTACTGTATCGCACTCCCCTCAAATGAACCTCGTTGCACAAGTTGCCATATAAATAGTTCCGGGTATATGGACAAAACATTTGATTTTAACAATCCTGCTAATGTTGATTGCCTTGTTTGCCACGATACAACGGGAACATACAAGAAATTCCCGACTATGGGAGGAAAACCCTGGACAGGACCCGGAACAACAAATTTTGGGGGCGTAACCTATCAGCCAGTTGACCTGCTGTATGTGGCGAGAAATGTGGGTAAACCAGGCAGAGCAAACTGCGGCGCCTGCCATTTCTTTGGTGGTGGCGGCGACGCGGTTAAACACGGCGACCTTGATTCAAGCCTCTACAATCCATCTCGCGAACTGGATGTCCATATGGGCGGAACAAATAATTTCAGCTGCGTCGCCTGTCATACTACAACCTCGCACCAAATTGCAGGGACCAGATACACGAAAGACCACGCCGACAGCAAAAGCTGTGAAAATTGTCATACCGCCGCGCCGCATACAAACGGCGTATACGCAGCCCGGTTAAACGCGCACACATCACGAGTAGGTTGTCAGACCTGCCATATACCGCAATTTGCGCGCGGGCGAACAACAAAGATGTACTGGGATTGGTCAACTGCAGGACAAAAAGGAACCAACGGACAAAATATTGTTATTAAAGATGAAAACGGAGACCCCATTTACGACACTCAAAAAGGGACATTCCAATGGGCTAAAAACGTTCCGCCTGAATATGTATGGTTCAACGGAAAAGTTGACTTTACGCTGGTTGACGACCAGATTGATCCGACAAAGGTGGTTAAAATCAATAAACTTTATGGCGATGTGAACGACCCGAATGCGCGGATTATGCCAGTAAAACGTTTCCGCGGGATTCAAGCTTATGACGCCGAACGAAATGTCCTTGTAATGCCACACCTTTTCGGCGCAGACACAAACGCTTACTGGAAGACCTTTAACTGGACTAACGCTATCGCGGCAGGAATGGCTTATGTTGAGAGACCGTTCAGCGGCAAAGTTGGCTGGGTTCAAACCGAGATGTACTGGATTCAAAATCATATGGTGGCGCCTAAAGAAATGGCTTTAAATTGCAAGGACTGTCATACCCCAAGAAGCCGTCTAAACTTCGCCGCACTCGGTTATCCCGCAGACCGCGCCGAACAATTACAGACTATGTTCGGATTTGAAGTCAAACGAATTCAACTCCAGCCAGGCACCGGACGAATTGAAATCAAATGGAACGCAAACCCGGGAAATATCTATAAGGTGCAATATTCTTCAGACCTTTCAACCTGGAACGATGCTCCAAACGGGACATTCCAGGTTGGCCAAAGCCCAACCGAACTCAATTACAATGAGCCCGTTGGCGCGGCTAACGCAAAATTCTATCGCGTTATTCGCGAACCCGCGCAGTAATTGAATCTCAATAATTCGTTAACAACAGGCTGAAACTAATTCTGGTTTCAGCCTGTTTTTTTTCATTAAATTTCAGGTATCTTATAATTAACAATGGATAGCTCAGAGGCATTGTTTAAAAGGCATTTCGGCTACACGCCATACTGCAAGACAAAG
>JBAMMJ010000213.1:0-20113 GCA_039793825.1 Verrucomicrobiota bacterium
CACCTATTTATGAGTGGTTGCCAGTGTATGACGCCTTCGGGGTCGGTTCAGCCAAATACTAAATAATTTTGAAAAATCTAATTTCACCCAAAAGCGCCTTTTTTCCTGGAATGCTAATGATTCGGGATTAGATGTCATACGATAAATTTTAGATGAATAATTAATATTAATAAAATGATATAATAAATTTATATAATTATTGGCGAGTGTAGAACTTCAAGATGTTTATAAGTGCCTAAAAATAGGGAAATAATTTAAAAAACAATCATATTTATATAAAAGTATTAATTATTATCTATATAAAAATATCTTAAATCATAATATAAAAGAATAAAAATTGTTGACTTTATTCTCCAGAATAAATAAAAAATTTGCTCAAACCATTAGCGATTTATAGAAATAAAAACCCGTTTTATGTTAGGGATAAGCGATACCTATGTTGCGGCTGCATATTTGTTGTGCATAGCGAGCACGATATTATGCATTGTTTATTCAATTCTCACAAGAAATGATTCCGACGATGTTCCTCTTGAAAAGGACATTGAATGGGAAAAATCAGAAAAAGAGATTGAGGAAAATTTTTAATATTCCAGAGAACTATATATGATTACAATAGCTCAAGTAGGATTTTTTGAGATAGTTGCAGTTCTTGTTTATCTGGCGGTTACTGCATATCTTGGTTGGTTAGGATATAAGGGGACAAAGAATGCCACCGATTATCTGCTTGCGGGCAGGAAGGCTCATCCTGTGATAATGGCGCTGAGTTACGGCGCCACTTTTATTTCTACGAGCGCCATAGTTGGATTTGGCGGTGTGGCTGCGTTGTTTGGGATGAGTTTATTGTGGCTGACGTTTTGCAATATATTTATCGGGATTTTCATAGCGTTTGTATTTTTGGGAGGACGGACGCGGAGGATTGGTCATATCCTTGACGCGCATACGTTTCCCGAGCTTCTTGGCAGGCGGTATCAAAGCAGGTTCGTCCAGGTTTTGTCAGCTATTATCATTTCTTTATTTATGCCGTTATATTGCGCTGCGGTATTGATAGGGGGCACAGAGTTTATAAGTGTTGCCTTTGGGATTAATTATGAAGTTGCGTTATTTGTATTTGCGGTAATAGTCGGAGCATATGTGATCTTTGGTGGGTTGAAGGGGGTAATGTATACTGATGCGTTGCAGGGAGGGATTATGTTTGTGGGGATGTCTATTTTAATAATTTTCGTTTATTCAAAATTTGGCGGTATTACGCAAGCGCATAAGGAGTTGAGCGATCTGGCGCCGCTCGTGCCGCCTTCGTTGCAGGCGATTGGTCATCGTGGATGGACGGCGATGCCGCAGTTTGGTTTTGGAGACATTAAGTATAATCTATGGTGGATAGTGGTATCAACGATAGTGATGGGGGTTGGGATAGGGGTGCTTGCACAGCCACAGCTTATTGTTAGGTTTATGACTGTTAAGAGCAGTCGGGAACTGAATCGGGCTGTTGGGATCGGTGGATTTTTTATTCTGGCGATGACAGGAGTTGCCTTTGTAATAGGCGCGCTTTCTAACGCTTATTTTGCCTATCACGGTCAGACCTATTCTGGTCGGGTAATTAGGACGATTGATGAGCAGAAGGGGTTTGCGTATTTGCAATTGATGAAACCGGATTCTAATGGGAGATGGCTTGATATAGTTGATGTTAAGATGGCTGATGGTAAGACAACGATATCTAACATCTTGCAGTCCCCGCAGATTGATGGTAGTGGCAGATGGTTGCCAGTGGCAAAGAGCACAAATTCCAATGGTCAAATACTTGAGGGTAAGGTTATACCTGCTGTGATTGTTAAGGACGAGCAGCCTGTGACAGTCGCCGGTTCGCCGCCGGTTGTAAAGGGTAGAAGTATTTCAATTGTTGCGGCTAAAGGCATAGATGGTCAGATAATACCGACATTTATAACCAGCGCTATGCCTAAGTGGTTTTCGGTGATATTTATGCTGACGTTGCTCGCAGCGGCGATGAGCACATTGTCAAGTCAATTTCATACTATTGGCACAGCCGTAGGAAGGGACATTATTGAGAATGTTGGTCTTGGTTCTACACCTGATAAAACTGAAAAGACGGTATTGACTGTAAAGGTTGCAATACTGGTAGGGCTTGTTATTGCAGTTCTTATAGGTTTTTATGGCAGAAGCGAAACAATTATAGCCCGAGCGACTGCTATATTTTTTGGACTTTGTGCTTCATCGTTTTTGCCGGCGTTTGTATTGGGGTTATTCTGGAAGCGGATGACCAGGGCGGCGGCGGTATGTTCAATGATTGTGGGATTTGTTGTAACGGCGTTCTGGTTATTGTTTGTAAAGGTGCCGGAGATATCGGCGTTTAAGTTGGTGTCAAAGAGCATTCTGGCTGATTATCCTAACTGGTCTGTAGTTGACCCATTAGTTATTGCGCTTCCGGTGTCTGCGATTACAGCAGTTATTGTGAGCCTGATTACAGACCCGCCTGACCAGGAACATATCGCAAAATGTTTTCAAATTAAAAACTCAACAACTAATCAAAAATAAAAAATAATAATGGATACCCAGAAACTGATAGTATTCGGGGCAGTAATTTTGTCTACTGCTATTACAACTGATATTAATGCGCAAAGCGCAGCAAATTCATCCAGCCAGACGGTGAGCCGTATTGAGAAGTTATTGCAGGATTCCAAGAAGCCTGCTTCGTGGCTTACGCTCGGGGGCGATCTTAGATTGAGGAACGAGTATTTAAACAATTCAGTTACCCTTGACGAGGATGCGCCACGGAGTGAACAGGACTACTTCAGGTTCAGGGGTAGAATCTGGGCAACAATAACGCCGGTTGAGAAATTTGATTTTAACATTCGGTTAACCGCTGAACCCAGAAACTACATCAAACCATCGTTCCACAAGACTCCTATCAGCGGGCAGGATTGGACTGAAGGGATAATTGATATTTTTAATATTAAATGGAATGATGCTTTTGGTTTGCCGTTGACGATGACGATTGGGCGTCAGGATTTGATGCTTGGCGATCCACTTAATTGGTGGCTTGTGGCAGATGGCACACCATTAGACGGTTCTCGCACTTACTTTCTTGACGCTGCGAGATTGACCTGGAAGATAAAAGACTGCAATACAACCATTGACACAATCGGAATTTATCAGAGTTCTCTCAACGATGCCTGGTTGCCGCCATTAAATCATCTGGAAAAACCTTTAACGGAGCAAAATGAAAAGGGTGCGATTCTTTATATCTCAAATAAATCTATAAAGAACACTCAGATAGACGCCTATTATATGTATAAACACGATGATTACAAAGTGGCTAATGGTGACGATGCCGATATTCATACTTTTGGGAGCAAGATCACCGGAAATATTACTCCTAATTTGCAATATTCTGTTGAAGGGGCGTATCAATTTGGCGAGAGAAAAACGCCGACGACACAATGGCAGGACATTAGCGCGTTTGGATTTAATAATAGATTGACCTATTTATTCAAGGACAAGATGGATTCACAGGTCAGGTTTTCGCATGAATATCTTTCAGGGGACGATCCTAATAGCGACAAATTTGAGCAGTTTGATTTGCTATGGGGCAGGTGGCCACGATGGAGCGAGCTGTATATTTACTCATATATCCGCGAAACAAGGGTGGCGCAAATAGCCAATGTTCACCGATTTGGTCCTGGATTTAGTTTTTCTCCAATAAAAGATATGGTGTTTTCCACTGATTACAACGCTTTATATGCGCCGGAGGATGCCCCAAAGACGGCGGTGTTCGGGACAGGCGATTTTCGCGGACATTATTTGCAGGCTTTAATTAAGTATAAATTTAGCAAGCATCTTAGCGGTCATCTATGGAGCGAGTTTATCTGGGCAGGCGATTATTATGCCAAGCGCGATCTATTTACATTTTTGCGCGCCGAGGTTTACCTAACATGGTAGTTTGACTTGATTTAAGTGTTTTATTATTGAGAAAACGTCACTATTATTTCATAGTGACGTTTTTAATTAAGTTTATACATTAAAACGAGATAGGAAATGGAAAGATGTATTGGGATATTAAGATAGAAACGATAGACAGGGATAGCCTTGAAAATTTGCAGTTAAAGAGATTAAAAAAGACGCTTAAAACTGTCTATAATAATGTTCCATTTTATAAGGAAAAATTTGATTCTGCAGGCGTAACTCCAGAGCATATAAGGACGCTTGATGATGTTAGACGGCTTCCCTTTACCACCGGGGAAGATTTAAGAAACGCATATCCTGATGGGCTTCTTGCCACGAGTAAAGATAAAATAATTCGTTTACACACATCAAGCGGCACAACAGGCAAGCCAAAGGCGATATATTTTTCCGCAAAAGATGTGGATAGAGCAGCCGAGTTGATGGCAAGGTGTCTTGTTATGACAGGGGTGACTCATAATGATGTGTTGCAAAATATGATGACTTACGGACTGTTTACAGGTGCGCTTGTAATGCATTACGGGGCTGAAAAGGTTGGAGTTCTGGTTATTCCTGCAGGTCCGGGCAATTCAGAACGGCAATTGATGCTGATGAGGGATTTCAAGACCACTGTCGTGCATATGACACCGAGCTATGCGCTTTATTTTGCTGAATTTCTGGAAAAAAAGGGAGTTAATCCACGCAAAGACCTGTTTTTGAAAAAGGCGTTTATAGGCGCGGAGCCTTATACCGAAGAGACCAGGCGAAAGATAGAAAAGTTGTTTGGAATTGATGTCTATAATTCCTATGGACTTTCTGAAATGAACGGGCCCGGAGTTGCATTTGAATGCGAGTGCAAAAGTGGTATGCATTTATGGGAAGATAACTATTTAATGGAGATAATTGATCCGTCCACTGGCGAGAGATTGCCCGACGGAGAGAAAGGGGAACTTGTTTTAACAACATTATGCCGCGAGGCGATGCCGATTATCCGTTATCGCACCAGAGACATTACCTCAATAATATCTGAACCCTGCCAATGTGGGAGAACGCATCGCCGTATGTCCCGCATTACCGGCAGGTCGGATGATATGCTTATTGTTCGCGGGGTGAATATCTTCCCGCAACAGATTGAACGGGTTCTTATGGGGATTCCGGGGGTTGGGAAAAATTACCTGATTATTTTAGATGGGCTTGATGAGATGACGGTTCAGACTGAATTTGATCTTTCTGTTTTTGATGGACAGGTAGAGCATCTGGTTCAATTGCAGAATCGTATTGTGGATGAGCTTAATGCGGAAATATTAATCAAGCCAAAGGTTGAACTGCTACCCCCTGGAAGTCTTCCTGTCAGCGAAGGAAAGGCGAAACGGGTGATAGACCGAAGAAACTTGTAATCACGAAAGTGGCTATGAACGAAAATAATTATAGTGTAAGGCTGCTCGCAATTTTTGCCGAAAACAGGATTGGCGAGCTTGCAAGAGTGTCGGGAATCCTCGCCGCCAACCAGATTAATATCCGCTGGGTAACTATTGCCAGTTCAAATGGGTATGGCGTTGTGAAGTTGTTAGTAAATAAACCACAGGATTCATTTGATTTGCTAAAGAGAGAATCTATACCGGTGACGATGATAGAAGTTGTCGCTGTTGAGGTTGAGGATAAACCCGGCGGATTGTATAAAATAGCCAGATGTCTTGCGGATAACAAAATCAATGTTCACAACGCTTCCGGATATGTGGCGAAAAACAGCGCAATTTTGTTGATTGAAGTCAATGATAAGGAAGCGGCGCGCAGGCATCTTGTTGAAAATGGATTTAAAGTCTTAAACGAACAAGAAGCGTTAGCCGTCTAAAGAATCTATTGATTGTAACAGTTAATGATTTTAAGAATATATGGATGCAGGAGAGAGATTATTATTGACCGGAGATGAAGCGGTTGGTTTAGCCGCAATACATTGCAGAGTCTTTCTTGGGACTGGGTATCCCGGGACACCTTCTACCGAAATTCTTGAATATTTTTCTCATTTGGGCGGTAAAGCGCAGTGGGCGCCGAATGAAAAAGTGGCGCTTGAAGTTGGCATAGGTGTAGCGTTTTCGGGGGCAAGGTCATTGGTGACGATGAAACACGTGGGGCTTAACGTTGCTTCCGATCCTTTGTTTTCCGTTGCTTATACGGGGGTTGATGGTGGGTTGGTGGTTGTCTCTGCGGACGATCCGGGTATGGCGTCAAGTCAAAATGAACAGGACAATCGCCGCTACGCTGTGGCTGCGGGTGTGCCTATGTTTGAACCTTCTGACGCGCAGGAGGCGTATGATTTTACCATTGCGGCGTTTGAACTTTCTGAGAAATACAAGATTCCTGTTCTGTTACGAATGACGACAAGGGTATGCCACAGCAGAACAGCGGTTGTTCCACGCAAAATAAATTTATCAGTTACAGAACCTTCATACAATAAAAGCGCTGAAACTAAAGTATTAATACCGGCTTATGCCCGTGCAGCGCATAAGAGACTTCGTAAAAAATTAAGCGAACTGAAAGACTGGTCAGAAAATTCTGCCTACAATTATTCTATAATGAAGGATAGGACTATTGGGATTATTACTTCCGGGATAAGTTATGTGCATTCAGTGGAGGCGGCACCTGATGTTTCAATATTAAAGTTAGGATTCACTTATCCGTTGCCGATGAATAAGATTGCGGAATTCGTGAAGTCGGTAAAACGATGTGTTGTAGTGGAAGAGGGCGACCCGTATTTATACGAAACGATAAGGGCTGCAGGTATTCCTGTTGAAGGAAAGAGCGAATCATTTCGGTTTGGGGAATTAAATGTCCAGAGGGTAAGACAAATTATTTTTGGTGGAGAAGAGGTTGAAAGAAAAATTCCTTCCGGCAAAGCGCCGCAGTTGTGCGATGGGTGCCAGTATCGGGTAGTTTATGACATATTGCACAAATTTGGTTGTATTGTGGCGGGAGATATTGGTTGTTATACGTTGGGTGTTCTTCCGCCATTTAACGCGATGGATACCTGCCTGTGTATGGGCGCGAGTATTGGAGTGGGATTAGGACTGAGGCACGCGCTGCCTCCCGAACAAGCCAGAAAGGTTGTTAGCGTTATTGGCGACAGCACATTCATACACAGCGGAATAACTGGTTTGGTAGAGATGGTGTATAATCCCCCTCCAACAGGACACGTGGTAATAATTCTTGATAATCAAACCACAGCGATGACAGTTTTGCAGGAACATCCCGGCACAGGCAGAAAACTAAATCACGAGCCAACAAATCAGGTTGTGTTAGAAGAAGTGGTAAAAGGAGTTGGAGTCAAGAATCTTTATATAGTAGAGCCGCGTGTTGGATCGGATTCGTTTGAAAAGGTTTTGACGGAAGCTTTAAACAGGGATGCATTGACTGTTATTATAGCGCGGCGTCCATGTCTTTTAGCCTCAAAGAAGCTAAAGGAATTTGAACGTTGCGAAGAAAAGCAGGAATTATCCAGCAACAAGGAGAAAAAACAATGCCAGGCGAAGTGATTAATGTATTGATTGCGGGCCTTGGAGGCCAGGGCGTTTTGACAGCCAGCGACATTCTGGCATTTACGGCTTTTGAATATGGGTTTGATGTCAAGAAAAGTGAGCTTAAAGGGATGAGCCAGCGGGGTGGTTCCGTTACGAGCGATGTTCGTTTCGGTAAAAAGGTATGGAGTCCAATGATTCCACCGGGAGAGGCGGACTATCTTTTGATTCTTGAGTCAACTCAGGTTGAACCAAATCTCCATATGCTTAAAAAAGGCGGCGTTATTATTACGCCGGGCGATGTAGATATATCGCAGGTTCCATCAAAACAGACTGCAAACACAGCATTGTTGGGGGCGTTAAGCATTTATTTGCCTATTCCGGAGGAGATTTGGCTAAAAGTTATTTCTAAGATAGTTGCCGAAAAGCATTTTGAAAAAAATAAAGTTGCCTTTTTGATCGGAAAAACTACATATAAAAAAAATATAGTCCCAAATTTGATTAAAATTGTTTAACCAGTTATGAGCAAAAATAACGTATCAGTGCCAGTGCATCCTGCGAGCGCGATGGATTTTTTACCACTGGCGAGACTTCGGGAGCTGCAACTCAGCAGGTTAAAAGAAATTGTGCGGAGGGCTTACGAGAGAGTGAGCGTGTTTAGAAATCGGATGAATGAATCTGGCTTGACTCCTGAAGATTTGCGTAGTCTTGAAGACCTGCAGAGAATACCTTTTACGACCAAATCTGATTTAAGAGACAACTACCCTTTTGGTTTGTTTGCCAGTCCGCTTCAAGAAATTGTCAGATTTCACGCCTCCAGCGGTACTACAGGCAAACCTATAGTGGTCGCTTATACAAAAGAGGATATTCAGGATTGGTCAACCGCGATGTTGCGGAGTTTTGCCGCATGCGGGGTACATAGTGGAGATATTGTTCAGAATGCCTATGGTTATGGGCTTTTTACCGGGGGGTTAGGGGCACATTATGGCGCTGAGGCTCTTGGGGCGAGCGTTATTCCAATATCCGGCGGGAACACAGACAGGCAGATAATGATAATGAAGGATTTTGGTGTAACAGTAATTTGCTGCACGCCGAGTTATTTCCTGCATATTATAGACCGCGCCAATGAGCTTGGGGTAAATCTAAAAGAATTGCCGTTAAGAATTGGTGTATTTGGGGCGGAGCCGTGGACGGAAAATATGCGCCAACGTATTCAATCCGAGACAAACATCAAAGCTTATGATATTTATGGGCTGTCTGAGATCGTTGGTCCCGGTGTGGCGATGGAATGCGAGTATCAAGCAGGTCCGCACATTTTTGAAGATATGTTTTATCCTGAAATTATTGACCCGCAGACAGGCAAAGTCTTGCCTGATGGTGAAGAAGGGGAACTTGTCCTGACCACGCTCTGCAAACGGGCTATGCCAATGATTCGTTATAGAACGCGAGATATAACCGCGCTTGAGTCGGCACAATGTAAATGTGGACGGACATTGAGGCGGTTAAAGAGAATCAGCAGACGCAGCGATGATATGCTTATTATCCGCGGGGTGAATGTATATCCATCACAGATAGAGACTGCGTTGCTTAAAGTTGAAGGCACGCTGCCGCACTATATGATAATAGTTGATAGACAGAAAGGATTAGATACGCTTGAAGTTCAGGTTGAAGTTACGCCGGAGGTCTTTAGCGACACAATTGGTGCTATGGAACAGCTTCAGGAAAAACTTGCTCACTCTATTGAATCAATTACCGGAATCAGAGCTGAAGTCAAACTCGTTGCCCCGAGAACGCTTCAACGAAGCGAAGGCAAAGCCAAAAGGGTTATTGATAAGAGGAAACTATAAAAAGCAGGAGATATTATGAAAATTAAGCAGTTATCAATATTTCTGGAAAATAAACCGGGCGCATTAATTGCCCCTTGCAAGCTATTGGCAAATAACAAAATAAACATTCAGACTTTTGCCCTTGCGGATACGCGAGAATTCGGGATTTTAAGAATCATTGTCAAGGAATGGGAAAAGGCGAGGGATTTGTTGTTAGAAAACGGTTTTCCGGTAAAGGTCACAGAACTTTGCGCAATAGAAATTGAAGACCGTCCGGGCGGCCTGGTATCAGTCCTTGAGGCTATTCAAAAGGCGAATGTGAATGTTGAATATACTTACGCTTTTACAGCAAAATATGAAGGCAAGGGGCTTGTGTTGTTCAGGTTTGATAATATGGATTCGGCTATAGAGGCTATTTCAAAGGAGGGTATTAATATTGTGCCAACCCAGGAAGTATTTCGGCGATTAAGCGAAAACGGCTGTTAATGATGCTTATAAAATCGGAATTAAGCTAACTATTTTGATAAATTTTATTATAAAACGTTTAAAGACACGCTCCGATTATTTTTTGGGCAAATTTATTAAAAAGGTTTTGAGTTTCGCTTTAGTGTTTCATCCGATTATTTTTGTAAATTTTTGATATGCCTCTTCCCACTTCTGTTTTTCTTTTGGTTCAACAACATTTACCTGCATAGAGTTTCTGACGATGGAGCGGGCGGCGTCAAGAGAAGGTAGGTCGCCCAGAGCGATTGCTTGAACAAGTATATTTCCAGCCGCTGTCGCTTCTACTGGTCCTGTATAAATAGGGATTTGGAGCGCGTTGGCTGCGAATTGATTCAGGAGCCAATTTCTACTTCCGCCACCAACGATATGAAGGCGTTCAATTTTGTTACCTATTAGCTCTTCAATCATTAAAAGAGTTCGTTTATACAATAATGCAAGGCTTTCAAGACAGCAGCGAACATAGGCGCCGGGCGAATTCGGGATAGGTTGGTTTGTTTCTTTGCAGAAGGATGCGATTTTATCAGGCATATTATCCGGGGCGATAAACCGTGGGTCTGAAGGGTTAATCAGAGATACAAATTCTGGCGATTCAGACGCCATTTGCCAGAGAGTCGGATAATCATATTCTTTGCCCTGTCGCGCCCATTCGCGTCTACATTCTTGAACGAGCCACAAGCCGATGATGTTTTTCAATAGCCTGACCGAGCCACCGTAGCCGATTTCATTTGTAAAGTTTAATTCTCTGCATTTGTCATTGATAATTGGCGTTTGTGATTCAACGCCCATCAACGACCAGGTACCGGAGCTTAGATAAGCCCAGTTTTTGCCGCTTGCCGGGACTGCGGCAACTGCGGCTCCGGTGTCGTGCGAACAGGAGGCGACAACTTCTATCTGGTTGTTGCCGGTTTCGTCAGCCAAACTTTTTTTCATCAAACCGAGCCGTGTTCCTGAAGGGACAATTTTCGGAAAGATTCTTTCCGGGAGTTCAAGCAAGTTTAATAATTTCTTTGACCACGATTTGGTAATTGGATTGTAAAGTTGAGTGGTGCTTGCCAGGGACTCTTCCGCTTTGCCTACGCCGCATAAGAAGTGGTTAAAGGCGTCGCCAATAAGTAGTAGTTTATCGGCTGATTTTAACCGCTCTTTGTCCTCTGAAGCCAACTGGTAGATAGTGTTCAGAGCCATAAATTGAATGCCGGTTTCCGCAAAAATAGTTTCCCATCCGACTTTTGCTTTTGCGATTTCAACCCCTTTAGCAGTTCTGCTATCGCGGTAATGATAGACTGGTTTCATTATGTTGCCGTTATTATCATAAAGAATATAATCCACGCCCCATGAATCGGTGCTTATACTTGAAATTTTCAGGTTGCGGGATGAAATTTTTTTGAGTCCATTGACAAGCTCGGCGAATAATTTTTCTATATTCCAGTGAAGCGAGTTTCCTGAACGTTCCGGACCGTTCGGGAAGCGATGAATTTCTTCCAGTGAAAGTTTTTCGTCAGTTAGATTGCCGAGCATTAAGCGTCCGCTTTCTGCTCCAAGATCGCACGCAAGATAATATTTGTTCATAACCGCTTTCCTATATTTTAATTGTTAAAAGAATTATCAAAAATGCGTTATAGAAATCAATGAATTTCAACGCTATTTTCAAACTAAAACGTGTTGCGAAGAACGAAAAGTGGTTTGATTTATGTTAAGAATTCATTGTTATAGAAAATTCTGAAATATTATTGTCAGGGGAGACTTATTCAATTACCCTGTCGCGATTGTCCAAATTGAATAGATATACATTTAACCGCATTATCCTGAAACCTATTGATAAGTTTTTTTAAACCTATGAGCTATTGTAGATTTCAAGGCAGTCCAACGTAATAAAAATTATGCGATTTTCGGTTAATAGTTTTGTTTGCTGAACAGATAGGTGGTTTTAAGAATAGATTATTTGCAGATGTTCCAATGATAATTTATATTTATATAAACAATTCTATGTATTTTGGTGTAGATTACCATCCTGAATACTGGACCTATCCGTTCGGTGGAACGCCAGAAAATCCTGAGGCTCGCTGGGAGGAAGATGCAGATTTGATGGTTGAAGCTGGAATAAACGCGGTAAGGATGGGTGAGTTTTGCTGGGGATTATGCGAGAGGGAAGAAGGCAAATACGATTTTTCGTGGCTAAATAGGGCGATGGATGTAATGTATAGTCGGGGGATAAGGATTGTCCTGTGCACTCCAACGGCGGCGCCGCCAATCTGGCTGGCAAAGAAACACCCGGAAATATTGCCACTTGATGAGAAGGGGATTCGCCTGAATGAGGGGACGCGAAGGGCTTGTTGTTTAAATTGTGATTTGTATTGGGAATATAGCCGAAAGATTGTAACGGCGATGGCTACAGAGCTTGGTGGGCATAAAGGACTTCTGGCATGGCAATTGGATAACAGCATTGGCGCGCATAACACAGAATCTTCTTTTAACGAGGAATCTAAACGAGATTGGTATGGATGGTTAAAAGCAAAATATGAGACTATTGAACGACTTAACGATTTAATGGGGATGCGGTTTTGGTCGCAGGTGGTATAAGATTGGTCTCAAGTTCCAGTTCCGATGTATTCTCCGGCTCCGCACAATCCATCGCTTTTACTTGACTGGTCACGTTTTTGTAGCGACACAATTGTGGCTTATCTTAAAATGCAAGCCGAGATAATAAGAAGCATCACACCTGAAATTCCGATTACCACTAATTTGCGGATGTTTGCGCGGAATTTTGATTATTTTGATATAGCGGAGGTGATTGATTTTGTGGGACTTGATAGTTATGCGACTTTAAAATCGCGGTCTTCGGAAAATGCCTGCGAGAACGATATGGCGCGCTCTCTCAAAAAGGAAAATGCAAAGTTGCCCGACAACGACTGCGGGTTCTGGGTGATAGAGCAAAAGGCTGGAAGTGTAAATTGGTTGGATGTTAATTCATTGATAAGGCCGGGGATTTTAAGACTTTTTACTTATCAATCTATATCGCGGGGGCTTCGGCTATATTTTATTTTTATTGGAGACAACCGAGGTTTGGCTCGGAAATATTTTATGGGGGTGTGCTCGGTCATAATGGGAGTCCGAACAACAGAACTTATTCTGAGGTGCGGAGAATAGGCAATGAGATTAAAAAATTGAGCGACGTTATTAAGCAAACAAAGGTAATCGGGGAGTCTGCTATTGTTGTAAGTTTTGACAGTATTCAGGCGCAGCGGCATACGCCGAAACGAAATATCTATTTTAATCAAAGGGAACACATCCATTTATTTTATTCTGCGCTGCACGATAGGAATATTCCTGTTGATTTTGTCAAACCGATTGAGGACCTGTCCCGATATAGGCTGGTATTTGCGCCCTCTTTGCATTTATTATCCCGAATGGAAGCCGAGGCATTGAAATATTATGTTGAGAACGGGGGCACATTAGTTGCCACATTTGATACAGGATTGGTTGACGAGTATAACATTGCAGCAGATTCAGGCGTTCCGCTTGGTTTAACAGATGTGTTTGGTCTGGAGGTGGAGGAATCGGATATGATTTCAAATACCGAAGAGAACCACCTTGCTTTTAAAGGGGCATTTACGACGACTCAGCTGCACACCGCGCGGGTCTGGTGCGATATTGTGCGTCCAAATGGATGTTAGGTTCTTGCAACTTACACGAAAGATTTTTATGCTGGAAAACCGGCCTTGACCCTTAACCGTTATGGGAAAGGAAACGCGATATATATTGCCACGATGTGCAATCAGGGATTTTATTTTGATTTAATTGCCTGGCTAAGACAGCTCTGCAATCTTTTTCCAATATTGAAGGTTCCCGAAACCATTGAAGTCAGTTTAAGACAAAAGGACAAAATCAAACTTTATTTCCTGTTAAATCACCAGAATTCGCCTGTGAGGATAACCTTTTTCAAGCCGGTTCATAATTTTCTTACCGGACAGACAATTTCCGGGAATTACGATTTACAACCATACGATGTGCTTGTTGTGGACCAACGGGCTGAATCCTGAATTATTTTTTCTTTTCAATCTCGCCGGTCATAGGCACGAATCTGACAGGAAGGACAGCCTGTTTTTTAATTTCGTTTCCTGATTTAACAAGCAGATAGAGCGACTGGTCCCAGATAGGTCCGACGGGGATAATCATTTTGCCGCCATCTTTGAGTTGTTCAACGAGTGGTTCGGGAATTTTTTCTGGCGCGCAGGTTACTATTATGGAATCAAAAGGCGCTTTTTCAGGCCAACCTTTATAACCGTCTCCGGCTTTTATAAATACATTTGTATAGCCGAGTCGTTTGCAGGTTTCTTCAGCCCGTTTTGCAAGCGGTTCAATGATTTCAATTGAATAGACCTCAGAAACGAGCAATGAGAGAACTGCTGCTTGATAGCCTGAACCTGTTCCGATTTCCAGGACCCGATGATTTGGCTGTGGGTCTAATTTTTCAGTCATAAAGGCAACAATGTATGGCTGTGAAATTGTTTGTCCGTAGCCGATTGGGAGGGGATAGTCTTCGTAAGCCTGGTTTTTTACGTCGTCGGGCACAAATTCATGACGGGGAACCTTTTCCATTGCTTCTAAGACCTTTTTGTTTTTTATGCCGCGTGTCCAGGAGGCAAGTTGTTCTTCAACCATTTTTTTGCGCGCTTCGGCATATTTTTCTTCCATTGCCTCTTTTGAATGGGGCATTCCGGGCTTTGATTCGCATCCAAACCAACCAAACAGGATCATCAAGAATAAGTAAACCAACTTATTCATCAATTATCAAAATAATTATTTTTAAGATAGATGCAAACAAATCGGATCTAAAGATTGGCTTCTGTATCGGCTTCAAAAGTAATCAATTTACGGTATGCCGACGCCAATTTTATAAAATTTCATTTGTCCACTGAATATATTTGTGTCATTGAAAAAGTCCGGTCTACCTTTGCCACGGATATTTGATAGACCCGGAACGGGGAACCAATCTTCAGAAAGTCTGATGAAATTGGTTCTCTGATAGAGTGTATAGATTCGGTTGGATGAGCTTGTGAAATGGATTTTCACATCTGGCGTTGTTTCTATAGCGGTGATTTTAAGAAAAGAAAGCGGGTCTGTGGGATTGGTGTCGGCTATGTATTCCTGAAGATTTGTAAAATTATCATTATCCGGGTCTGTTTCGGCTATATCTGGCAAAATCGGATTTAATCCATAAGAGTAACACCAGCCATCCGGAATGCCGTCTTTGTTAGAATCCGCGATTGGATTTAAAAATTCAAACGCGCCGATATCATATTGTGCAACGCCATCGTTATTGCCATCTAATGGGCGCGGGATTGAGTCATAGTCGTTAGTAATGGCGATGTTAAGATTCGTCAGGAAAAGAGCGACATTTGTTCCTGAGTCTATGCAGGGAGAACCTAATTGCAATCGGTAATTATTGGTGAAGATTGGGTTTGCATTGATGTTTCCACCAAGCCAGGTGAGTGTTGAATTTGCTGATAGCGAAACATTTGTGGTGCCGCCTTTTATATTGCAGGAGATTAAGGTCGCGTGTGAGCCGCGGTCTTCTGTATAGGGGCTATCTTGCAGTTCCAGCGAGGTTGCGCAGTCCCAGATAATTGTGTTTATTATTGTTGCCTTACCGCTTCCCGGGTTGAGGCAGTAGGGTGGACCCCAGCGCTGGGTGTGATCAAAAAATCTTATACCTCTATTACAATTTGCGATTGTGTTGTTTATGATCAGTGCGTCGCATTGATTTTGAACGGCTATGCCGCCGTTGGGGCAGTTGTAAATTAAATTGTTTATCAGGACAGGGTAACATTTATCGCGCAGTACAATGCCGTGGTCGTCTGTTCCATAAACGATATTTCCAATTAATATTGCCGAGCAACGGGTTGGGTTGATTGCGTCGTCGTGACCTCCGGCAAAGACGTTATTAAGTATTAATGGTGGCGGGTTGCTCTCGCCATAAAGGTCAACATAATCGTTATCGCCGCGTTTTCCGGTGAAGTAGCAGCGCTCAACAAGCACATAAGAGTAGCGGGTATGTATGCATTGACCGATTGATAAAAACTGGCACTCGCGGATTGTTGCCGAAGCGGCGCCGGGCACCTGTGGGTCATCTGAAATTATGGCTATGGCGTCGCCTTCTGCTGAGGAAGATGTGTCCGGGAGGTATCGGAAGAGACAACCATAGAAGTCAAGGTGGGTTGCGATTGCTACGATTGCTTCGTGATATGAGCGATTTGGCGGCGGGGTGTCGGGGTTACAGTCATTGTCGTAATAGTCAAGGTGGCTGCCGGTGCTGTTTGCATATTCAAAATAACAGTAATTAAAAGAGCTTGGTCTTGCTTTTATAAACATAATCCTGTTCCATCGGGCAGAGGTTGTCGCGCGGGTAAAGTAAATAGGTTGATTTGTTGTTCCCATTGCAAGCAGTCTGCCATAAACCGTGATTACTGCCGCTGTGTTCATAAGCATTGTCGTTCCTGCTTCAATGGTAAGTGTTGCGTTAGTCTCTACGATTACATTTCCTGAAATCAAATTAGTGCCGCTTAGTGTGACGTCTGAACTGATGCGCGAGGGCACAACATTAGTTTGAGCATATATTGATAACGCAGAACAGATGGTTATTAAAAACAAATTGGGATAAACATTAATTTTAGTGAAGTTCATACTACAAAACTAAACCCTTTTTATAAATCGCTCAAGTTAAATTGAACGTTATGAATTGGGGATATCTTTGACATATTCGGATTTTGCGCCAGAGGTTAGGAGAGGGGTAAATTATTATGTCAATTTTAATTCGGCTCGGTCTGGTCGGTTGTTTTTTTGAATTAGATTAAGCTTACGTTGTTGAAAATTGCCTGTAGTTAGGTTTTTAATGTGCCGGGCAGTTTTTAATAATCATTTAACATTTCAGGAAATTTTCATAGAAAATATAATTTGACAAAATTAGAGATACAAATTTCACTAACTAAACTTAAATAATAAATATTAATTTAAGTAGGGATTTAGATAAAATAAATTTAACATTAATTAATATGAATAAAGAGATATTAAGAGAAGCAAGGAAACGCAGAGGCGTTGAGATTTTAAGGAATCCGTTGCTTAATAAAGGGACTGCGTTTACGGAAGCCGAGCGGGATGCGCTTGGGTTGAGAGGTCTTTTGCCGCCGAAAGTGCACACTATAGAAGAGCAAATTCAACGGGTGATGGGTAATTATAAGCGGCGGAGCGACGATTTGGACAGGTATCTGTTTTTGACTGATTTACAGGACAGAAACGAGACTTTGTTTTATCGGGTAGTGGTTGAAAACCTTGAAGAGATGATGCCAATTATTTATACGCCGACTGTTGGGAAGGCGTGTCAATTGTTCGGACATATCTTCAGGAGACCGCGTGGACTCTATATTTCATACGAGGATAGGGGCAAGGTGGAGACTATATTAAGAAACTGGTGGACACGCGACATTCGGGTGATTGTTGTTACCGATGGCGAGCGAATTCTTGGGCTTGGCGATCTGGGGGCGTTTGGTATTGGAATTCCTATTGGAAAACTATCGCTTTATACTGCCTGCGCAGGGATTCATCCGGCGTGGTGTTTGCCGGTGATGCTGGATGTTGGGACGGAAAATGAGGATATGTTGAATGACCCGTTATACACCGGTATAAAACAGAGACGGGTCCGGGGCGAGGAATACGACGCTTTTGTGGATGAATTCATTAGCGCGGTTCAAAAAGTATTTCCGAAGGCGCTTATACAGTTTGAAGATTTTGCAAATTTAAACGCATTTCGGTTGTTAGAGAAATATCGCGACAGGGTTTGCACCTTTAATGACGACATTCAGGGAACGGCGGCTGTGACGCTTGCCGGGATTTATTCAGCTTTGAGGATTACAAGAAAGCCGTTTACCGAGCAAAAGATATTGTTTTTGGGCGCCGGTGAAGCCGGCACAGGGATTGGCGAGTTGATAGTGTCAGCGTTAATAAGCGAAGGGTTAAGCGAGGAGGAGGCGAAACGGCATTGCTGGTTTGTTGATTCAAAGGGGCTCGTTGTGAAGAGCAGGACAAACCTTGCGGAGCATAAGTTAAAATTCGCTCACGATTATCCGTTTTGTCCGGATTTGCTTTCTGCAATAAAGTCATTGAAGCCGACTATTTTAATTGGGGTTTCAGGTATGCCTCAGGCATTCACGCAAGAAATAGTGAAGGAAATGTCGCAAATCAATGAGCGTCCGATAATTTTTGCGCTTTCAAATCCGACATCAAAAGCTGAGTGCACTGCCGAGCAGGCATATACCTGGTCTAATGGAAAGGCGATTTTTGCCAGTGGAAGCCCATTTCCGCCGGTAAATTATAATGGCAAGACGTTTGTGCCCGGACAGGGGAACAACGCCTATATCTTTCCCGGGGTTGGACTGGGTGTTGTGGCGTGTCGCGCCAAAAGGGTCACTGACGCAATGTTTTTTAGAGCGGCAAAGACTCTTGCGTCGTTAGTTAGTGAAAGCGACCTTGAGATGGGTCGGGTTTATCCTTCGCTGAAATCAATTCGCGAGGTTTCAGCAAAGATTGCCGAGTCGGTTGTTGAAGTTGCGTATCAAGAAAGATTGGCTGGGGTTAAAAAAGTATCGGATATCTCGCAGCTGGTTAAATCAGTCATCTATGAGCCGAATTATATTAATTATATATAATCGGTTTTGATCTGGCGAGACTAATAAGAAGTTAAAGAGTTTGGTGGGGCGGTGAGTCCCTGAACAATTTTAACTCCATTTGAAGTGCCGAGCCTGTTTGCTCCGGCTTTAATCATTGCTATTGCGGTGGCGGCGTCACGGATACCGCCGGCGGCTTTTACGCCCAATTTTTCGCCAACGATTTGACGCAAAAGTTTAACATCCTCTATTGTTGCGCCGCTGGTGGAAAAACCTGTGGAGGTTTTCACAAAGTGAGCCTCTGATTCAAGGATAAGATTACAGGCGCGGATTTTTTCTTCATCGTTGAGGAGACAGGTTTCAATGATAACTTTTACAATGCGCTCGTCTGCAGCTTCCACGATATCGCGGAGTTCGCGTAAAATTTTTTTATCTTCTTTGTCTTTGAGCAAGCCGATATTGATGACAACATCTATCTCGTGCGCGCCTTCGTCTATTGCGACTTCTGTTTCATATCGTTTTGCGTCGCCATCCATCGCCCCGAGGGGAAAACCGACAACGCTGCAGACTTTTACATCTGTATCTTCAAGGAGATATCGCGCCAGCGCAACGCGAGAACTATTAACGCACACCGAGTAAAAACCGCACTGGATTGCCTCGCGGCAAAGTTGTTCAATATCGTTTGCTGTTGCGTCCGGTTTCAGCAACGTGTGGTCAATGTATTTAGCAATTTGTTGAGGGGTAAAAACTTGTTCGCTGTTTAACATCATACCTGTTCAAAATAATAATTGAAAAAAGCCTATTTAAACAAGATTTGATTTAAAAGATATTGTTTCGTCTTAAGTCACAAAGCGGCGTCAGAGCCGCCGCACTCCAAAGCGGTATTGAATTTTATCTTATGTACTAATCTTTTACAGCGATTTAAAAGAGTTGATAAATTTAAGGAGATTAAAGATATTGTTTATTTATTAAATCTAAAATTCACAATATCGCATTCCTGCATAATATAGGTTTTTGGTTCAAGGCGGAGTTTGCCTGCGCGTTTGGCGCCTGTTTCGCCGCCGTGTTGGATAAAGTCTTCATAGCTGATTATTTCGGCACGAATAAATCCGCGCTGAATATCTGAATGAATGACGCCAGCTGCTTCCCAGGCAGTCATTCCCTGTCTGATAAGCCAGGCGCGGTTTTCTTTTCCTCCAACGGTAAGAAAACAGGAGTAGCCGCTTTCTTTGAGAACGCGCACGAGAAATTGGTCAAAGTTATCAAAGTCCGATTTTGTTCCAACTATTACTGGTTTCAAAGTATATAAAGAGTGTATGGAGAGGGTGTTTAATTGTTCGTCATTAAGTCCATTTGAACGAATGGGTTTTCCTGACTCTAAAATTTCGCGCGCCTTTAACAGGGCAGCCGCCTCGTCTTGCGCGGGATTTCGGTTTAAGCGGTTTTCAATAAATTCAAGGTCAAGCAACAGAAGGTCAAACAGACTTTCTTCGGTTACGACGATTGAGTCGGCTGACGCAATTTCCTTTTGCTCCGCGACATCAACCTGGATATAAGTCTTTTTATCGGCTTCAACGAGGCGGTCTGCTTCGTCAAGCCGTGAATCTTTTACATTATGTTTTCCAATTGGAATGTTGTTTACACCAAATAAACAAATTTT